>NZ_KV815398.1:0-21746 GCF_001814225.1 Neisseria sp. HMSC070F02
TTTGTAGATAAAGGTCTCCTGTTAAAACATAAATAATATATTGATACACCGTTCCTCGTGTATTTATCTTTTGATTAGAAGAATTATCTAAAAACTGGCAGTAGTTAAATAATTCACCAGAACTAAACTGATCATAAAAACATTTTATTTTATACATTTAAAAACACCTTTTTAATCAATACTTCATTTACTATTATAAAGTGGATAAGCTGTTCGATTAGGTTCCGTAAATCCTTCTATTTCAACACCAGATTTACTTGTACCTCTCCATTTTTGACCTTCTAATTCCTTTCTTTTCTCCCAAGCCGAAGTAACTTCAGCCCTAATTCTAGCCTCATCCCAATCTTTTGGGAACATAGAATGATTTGTCATAGGTTTTCCGCCCCTTCCTTTTTTCATTTCCCAACTTCCATCAGGCTTTTTAATTTCCACTGTCGCTTGATAAACCCCATGTTTATCAGGTGCCGAGGTTTAAAGATATAATGGGGAATAGTGGATTATTCTCATCCCATGCTACCTCATAATTAACAAATATATTTTTTAATATTTTAATGAAAGGAATGTTTAATTCAAATTTCTTTCCATTCCACTCTTCAAACGCCTCTGGAATATATTCCTTTATTAAATCTATCCCTTTTTTTGTTAATACAATTTCCCCCTTATACCACACCTCATTATCATTATTAAAAGGACTTTGTTTTGCTAAATTATGGCAAAAGTCTAAAATATCATTTTTCGTTTCAAAGTTGATAGGTTCAAGAGTTGCTAATTGACATATTAATAATCTATATATGAATTCAACTGCAAATTGCCAATCTTTGTTTCCTTGACCATGCGATGCAAAATGCATTGGAAAATAACCATCTAATGCTAAATACTCAAATTCGCATTGAATATTTTCTGCTGTCTCTAAATTCATTAAAACATCCTTATCTAGCAGGGAATTTAAATTTTAACTCTGTTGGCTTGCCTTTTAAATTAATATTTAAGTTATTTAATGTTGGGTTATTAATATCAACAGACGCAGTAGTTCCCTTGGTCATAGAAGCATTACCTGCTGGCCTATACACCACAAAGGTTCCGTCCGGCATTTGCGCTTTCCAACAGCCCACACATTTACCTCCGTATAATTTTTCACCTTCGACTCGTTCCATTAGTGTAGGTTTCCTGCCTAAATATCGACGTGCAAAAGCCTCGGCTGTTTGATTCGGATTGTCTGAAGAGGACATTTCTCTAGCAGCGCCGGGTTTTCCTTTTTGTGGCTGCCCAGGCAGGCGGGTGCGGCCAGACGTTTGCATCCTTTTTAATGCATCAGCCTGCCTTTCTGCAGAAGAAACGGCATTACGTTGGCGTATCTCCTCTATTCTGTTTGGGTTGTGGGATTCGATTTTTTCATGCCGTTGCTGATTAAATCTAGGATTATTTCCACCTATGTTGATGTCATCTCTGTAATCTTTCGGTAGTTGCGGTTTCGGCAATGCCTTCTGTTCCCAATCCCGACTATTAAATCTCCGCTTTTTCCCATCAGGCCGCACAACCTTCACCGCATTGTCCGACCACGTTACCACAGAGCCTTTCGGTATCAGCTCTCCGTTGGCTAGGCGTTGTTCCTGCGACAGGGTAACGGTTGTTCCTTTTACCGCTTTTGGATTTGAAGGAATGCGGGCTTCGCCGACAGGCACAGCTTTTCCGGGCGGAGCCTCAGCCTTGCCGACAATGGGAACAGGTGCTTTCAATGCCGAAGACGGCAGACTGCTTGGCCCGAATTTGAGTTTGCCGTTTATGTAAACTAAAGTCAGGACTTTTTTGCTTAAATTCCCGGCACTATATCCATTATTAGGTCCTTTTGGTAGCGGTGCTGAAGGAGAGTAATTTTTAGGTGGGATATATCTGATTCTACCTTTCTATATCGCTGATTCTATTCATTAAGCTAATTATGCTTATTCCTCAATCACAGTCTCCACCACCGAATGAATACTTTTAGGCAATTGCAAAAAAGCATTCCAAGCAATTAAAGCAGTTTTAAAAGTATGCAGCGAACAGCTTAATACTGGATAACCATCTTCTTCATCAAATTCATTGTGATAAAAAATGACCTTATCATGATGAAATTCTAGGCAAAATTGTTGACCACCGCCATCATCATAAATTTCATTTGGATTATTTTCTATTAATTCTATAATCTTGAAATGCTCATCAATCGTGGATCGATAGTAAATATCGCTCATTAAGGTAGACGTAATGTAATCATATATTCCTACATAATAATCAACCCTATTATCATAGTCATCCAGAATGATACACATTCTAAATGTATCTCCTGATGGAAATTTATCACAAAAGCACTTAATTCTTTTCATCATTAATCTCCTAATTTTTCATAAATATTACTATTCATAAATGGGATATGCTGTTCTATTAGGTTCGGTAAATCCTTCTATTTTAATACCCGATTTACTTGTACCCTGCCATTTATTATCCTTAAGCATTATTCTACTTTCCCAAGCCGAAGTAACTTCAGCCCTAATTCTAGCCTCATCCCAATCTTTTGGGAACATGGTGTGCTTGGTCATCACTTTCCCACCTTTTTTCGTTTTCACCTCCCAACTTCCATCAGGCTTTTTAATTTCCACTGTCGCTTGATAAACCCCATGTTTATCAGGTGCCGAGGTTTGTTGTATCACCCGTACATCACCACGGGTTAGACTATGCCCTCCTGTTACTGTGCCTTTCTTATTGATATCACCACCTATAAAATGATTAAAATCTAACCCTGTTTTATTTTCCCATTCTCGTTGCGCATGGGCTTTAAACTGACTACTCTGACTCCTTCTTCTCGTTTCCTGAACATTTTTCTCCACCTGCTCACGAGTTGTCAATTTATTAAGCTTCCTATCAACCTCCCATCTCGGTTTCGCATCAAACACAGGCTTAGCCTTAGGTATACCGCCCCCCGATTTACCCACACTGAACAAATCTATAGAGAACTGAACATATTCCGCAGCCTGCTCCGACAGCCCCAACTGCTTCAAGGCCTGAACCGCAATCGTCGGTCGTTGCTCGCTGGCTTTTTTTCCGAAGTTTTTCGTCCCAGTAATGACATGATCGTAGGAAGACGTTACACCAACCAAAGCGGCGGCACAGCCTAAGCCGAAAGTCTCGGCACAAGATCCGCCTCCGGCTACTCCTGAAAGAACAACCCCCAAACTGCCCGAAACGATTTCAGCCCCGGGTGAGATGTAGCGGTGCAGGATACTTTTGTCTTCCCTATCCAGCTTTTCGTATTCAGCCTTCAAATAAGAGGCTACTAAATCAGGATGTTTATTTAGGTAATATAAGGATTCTTTTTTTAAGTCCTTAAACCTACTGTCAAAGCGTTTGTCTTGGGTAAATTCGATAATGCGTCCTATATTTTGACGACATTCGGTAATTCTTCCTGTGGAACTGCATTCATGCTTGACTTGCTCTTTTATGACGGAATAAATTTTACGAGCTGTCTGCTTGTCCTTCTTTAAGGCTTCCGATGTCAGATAGAGGTTGTTTTCCACCGCATTCTGTCCGACCGCACCTCCGGTTTGCGCATCTACCGGCGTGCCGCCCACGGCCGCGCCCGTCAGCGATGCAATCACCCCGCTCTTTGATTTGATTTCCTCTTTGATATGTTCCGGCAGCAGGTTGGCATTGAACTCGCCTGTTTGCGGATCGATTGCGGTTTTACCGTCGTTATACTGTTGGGCAAGATGTTCCGCCGCCTTTTCAGCTGCAACTGCTGCCGAGCCGCCGGCAGCAAAATTACCACCGTTGACGCGGGCAATAGCTGCTCCTAAAAGGAAATGTCCGACGGCTTGGGCGGTTTCGTTTTTGTTTTCACCGTGTCCAAATGTTCTGCCTATTGCTTCGGAGGCATAAGGCGCAGCGGCATTGACTGCGCTTTGTAACCCGCTGGATCGGTGGCGTTAAACAAAGACCGTCTGAAACGGTTTTTCTGTTTTTAGACGGCCTCTTAGCTCAAACTTTAAGAACCGCATGCGTACGTTCCGCACACATGCTACTTGTTGAGTTTAAGTTTTATATGGGTTACGGCTTGCTTAATTGGCTCTGGGGAGTTTTAAGCCTGTGTACGTAATGTAATTAGGGTTTACTTACTCTAAAATATAATTAAATTTTTCTTCGAATCCATAATCCTCATCTTGTTTCTTAACTCTTTCTAGAACATTTACGATTTCAATAAATATATTTTCTAATTGATTTTTTGAGAACATAGCATCTTTCCATACCAAAGTAATCGGTCGTTCTACATTTGTGCTTAATAAATCCCATAAAGCATCAAGATTGTTCCCATAATAATCTTGTATAGAAAATATTTTTGAAATTTGATTATGAAAATCTTGTTCCGTATAAATTTTACTACCGATAATCTCTAATTGCATAAGTTATACTCCTATTTCCAAGTTCCAATTTGTATTGCAGAGATATAATGATCAGTTGTTATATATAGCAATCCATCGTTAGAATATAATAATCTAGTACCAGCCTGGTTCGATCTTGACATGGTATTTATTAAGCCAATGTCCGCTTCATACCATATCCTACCCTGTTTAGCAGGTAAAATATTTGTAGAATTTGCAAAAATATCTCCCCCTAATTGTCCATTTTTTATTGTATTACCCAAGGCTTTTCCTGGACGCCATCCCATACTTATCGCCTGAGATTTAGTAATATAATTAGAAGGAAGATTACCTGTACTTCTCAAACTTTCAACAACTTGATTGGCAGCTTGAGCTGTCTTCAAATCAAGTGTCAATAAAGCTGCTGATGCAGAATTTGCCTTTCCTTCTGAAGTTCTTAATTTTTTAATTTCCCTCTCTAGTTGAGCATGTTGGCTAAAGTTACTGTTTATATTACCGTTCCTTATTTCCTGAACATTTTTCTCCACCTGCTCACGAGTTGTCAATTTATTAAGCTTCCTATCAACCTCCCATCTCGGTTTCGCATCAAACACAGGCTTAGCCTTAGGTATACCGCCCCCCGATAATTCTTGAATATCGAGCTTCGTATCATATTTCACGTGCTTCTCAAAATTCGGAAACCCTTTACCGTCAAACGGTACGCCTGTCTTCGGGTGGCGTTGGTCTGCCAGTTTGACATTTTTGCCGTTTGACGGCGGCACGGTTGAGGAGGTGATGTTTTCTTTGCCGTAACGCTGCTCCAAGTTTGAACGGATATTTCGGGAATGGTAAGGGGACGGGTATTTGGCGTATGCCGCATCGGCAAAATTGTTGCTGACGGCGGATTTCCCTTTCGGCAATGCGATCGCGCCCATCTGCGACCGCTTGACAGGATGTGCCGTGATGCCGCCCAAGCCGTATTTTCCCCGAACAGCTCCAATCCCTTTGACGGGGATGACTGCCGTAAAGATATTGCTGACGGCTTCTATGCCTTGTGCGGCATTGGGGTTTTGGACTGCCCAATCGCGGATGGCTGCTGCGGCATAGTCTTTGAGTTGCGCCATATCTGCCAAATCGTTGATGCGCGCCATCTTGTTTTCGGTGGAAAGCAGACCCAAGCCGTGCATGACAGCAATGTTTGAGCCTTCGCTTATACCCTGCACGGCATCGCCTGCGCCGACAATTTCTCCTGCCGCGCCGATGATGTTTTTGACGATATCTGCAGTGCCGTTGAAGGCTTCGGCGGCATTGCCCGATCTGTCCAGCTCGGGGCTGTATCGGGTGGCGCGTTTGAATCCGTCGCCTACTCCTTGCGTCAGCATAGCGCCGGCATTGTGGAAACGGTCGGCAAGCCGTTGTCCGGTGCTGCGGTTGTCGGTCAGGTTGAGGCGGATATTTTGGGCAACGCCTTTTATGTCGTAGCTGTATATATCCCTCGCGCCTTTGGGAGCGGGATAGCCGCCGCCCTGTGGCCCGTCGTAGCCGTCGGCGGGATGGTGTTCGTATCCGTCCCAATGGATGCGGTAAAGGCTGAATCCGTCAACGGGACTACCGGCTTCATCAGAATCGGAATGTGAGGCATGGTTGTCGAAGGGGGAATGGACTTCGTGCCCGTGATCGGAAAAGCGGACAATGTAGCCGATATTTCCTTTAATGGCCGCCTGCTGGATGAACAGGTTGCCCAACTGATGGCTTTGTATTTTTCCCAATCCGATATGACCGCTGCGCTCGGCAAGTTCCCCCCTGCTGCCGAATAGGTGGTATTTCCCGTCGGGTTCGAAATGCTGACGGTCGAGAACCTGCCGGATAAAAGAATCGTTTGCCAAATCTGAGGCGTGTGCATGCATCGGCAGGCACACTGCCAGTATGGACAGAATAAGGGATATTTTGCGGGAAATGCCCAATTTGATGTTCCTTAAGATGGTACGGAATGAAACTAAGATAAAGAGATGCCATCTGAACGGTTTTCAGACGGCATTTGAATGTCTGTCGCCGCGTACTCTACATCATAATCATACGGACGGCAAAAAAGCCGCTTTTGAAAGCGGCTTTCGGAATTTTTGGTCGGAGTGAAAGGATTCGAACCTTCGACCCCTTGCACCCCATGCAAGTGCGCTACCAGACTGCGCCACACTCCGACTCGATAAGTTTCGGATTATAGTTTCCGCCCGACGCTTTGGCAAGCATTAAAATCACAACCGCCCTTATCTTTTTGACACAACGGAAAATTTACCGGCAAACACCGGCGCGTCCCATCCGTGCAGAAAAAAGGATACGGAAAAGGATAAACGCCATAACGTGCGCGTTTGCTATAATCCGCCCCTTCATTACCGCAGCCCGCCGAAAGATGCCGATGGCAAAACCGCTCAAATACCCCGTTTCCGCACTGGTCGTCCTTTATAGCGGGGACGGCGGCATCCTGCTCATCGAACGCACGCATCCGAAAGGATTTTGGCAGTCGGTAACCGGCAGCCTCGAACCGGGCGAAACCGTCGCCCAAACGGCAAGGCGCGAAGTTTGGGAAGAAACCGGCATCCTGCTGGCGGACGGGCAGCTTCAAGACTGGCACGACAGCACGGTTTACGAAATCTACCACCACTGGCGGCACCGCTATCCAAAAGGCGTGTTTGAAAACCGCGAACACCTCTTCTCTGCCGAAATCCCGCGCGATACGCCCATCGCCCTGCAACCCGAAGAACACGTCTCCTACGGTTGGTTCGATATGGAAGAAGCAGCGGAAAAAGTATTTTCCCCGTCCAACAGGCGCGCGATTTTGGAACTGGGCAGGTTTTTGGGCAAACGGTAACACGCGCCCGTACACCCTTTCAGAGGCATCGGGCGCATTTCCAGCCGGACGTTTGTGCTATACTTTCAAACTTCAAACTTTCCCAAACAAAGGAAACCAAATGGCAGACTTCAACCAAATCCTGACCCCCGGCGATGTGGACGGCGGCATCATCAACGTCGTCAACGAAATCCCCGCCGGCAGCAACCACAAAATCGAGTGGAACCGCAAACTGGCCGCATTCCAACTCGACCGCGTCGAACCCGCCATCTTCGCCAAACCGACCAACTACGGCTTCATTCCCCAAACTTTGGACGAAGACGGCGACGAATTGGACGTGCTGCTCGTTACCGAACAACCTTTGGCAACCGGCGTATTCTTGGAAGCGCGCGTTATCGGCGTGATGAAATTCGTTGACGACGGCGAAGTAGACGACAAAATCGTCTGCGTTCCTGCCGACGACCGCAACAACGGCAACGCCTACAAAACTTTGTCCGATTTGCCGCAACAGCTCATCAAACAAATCGAGTTCCACTTCAACCACTACAAAGACCTGAAAAAAGCAGGTACGACCAAAGTCGAATCGTGGGGCGATGCGGAAGAAGCGAAAAAAGTCATCAAAGAATCCATCGAACGTTGGAACAAACAGGCATAACGCTCTCCCTGCCGTCTGAACGCCGCTTCAGACGGCATTTTTCCAAGCTCTAGGGAATACCGTCCCAATCGGCTATAATCCGAACATACCGTTTCCGACCGAACGCCATGAACCGCCGAAAAATCTATCTGTTGTCTGTTGCCCTCTTCACACTGGCATTTATGCTGCTCGTCCTCTTGGGTGCTTATCTGCTGACCGTCGGCAGCAAAGCCTTCGCCGTCGCCTCCTTTTTTTTCGCATTCGGCGCACTGTTCGGACAAATCGGCAGCCTCGCCCTCTACCTGCGGCACAAATCCCTACGCGCCGCCCAATCCGCCGCAAAGGAAAACCGCTATGTCTGAAAAACCGGAAAAAATCGTTTTGGCAAGCGGCAATGCCGGCAAGCTCGAAGAATTCGGCAACTTATTCAAACCTTACAGCATCACCGTATTGCCGCAATCCGCATTCGGCATACCCGAATGCCCCGAACCCTATCCCACCTTTGTCGAAAACGCGCTGGCAAAAGCACGCCATGCCGCCGAATACAGCGGGCTGCCCGCGCTTGCCGACGACAGCGGCATCTGTGCCGCCGCCCTAAACGGCGCGCCGGGCATCCATTCCGCACGTTACGCGGGCGACAATCCCAAATCCGATACCGCCAACAACCTGAAACTTGCCGCCGAACTTGTCGGCAAAGCCGACAAAAGCTGTTGCTACGTCTGCGTATTGGTTTTTGTCCGCCATAAAGACGACCCGCGTCCGATTATTGCCGAAGGCGTATGGCACGGACAATGGAACGGCGTTCCCGCCGGTGAAAACGGTTTCGGTTACGACCCGTATTTTTATCTGCCCGGACACGGTAAAACCGCCGCCGAATTGGATTCGGAGGTCAAAAACCGCGAAAGCCACCGCGCACAGGCACTCGCCGATTTAATTCACAAACTCGCCCTTTAAACATCAAAACAATACAAAGGAAAAAGAATGAAACCGATAAAAAAAGCCGTCTTCCCCGTCGCAGGGATCGGAACACGCTTCCTGCCCGCCACCAAGGCAAGCCCGAAAGAAATGCTGCCCATCGTCGACAAGCCGCTGATCCAATACGCCGTAGAAGAAGCCGTGGAAGCCGGCTGCACGGAAATGGTGTTTGTAACCGGACGCAACAAACGCAGCATCGAAGACCATTTCGACAAGGCATACGAACTCGAAACCGAGTTGGAAATGCGCCATAAAGACAAATTGTTGGAACACGTCCGCAACATCCTGCCGCCGAACATTACCTGCCTCTACATCCGTCAGGCGGAAGCACTGGGCTTGGGACACGCCGTCTTGTGCGCCCGCGCCGCCATCGGAGACGAACCCTTTGCCGTTATCCTTGCCGACGACCTGATTGATGCCCCCAAAGGCGCGCTCAAACAAATGGTCGAAGTGTACGGGCGCAGCGGCAACAGCATTTTGGGCGTAGAAACCGTCGAACCATCGCAAACCGGCTCATACGGCATCGTCGAAACCGAACAGCTCAAACAGTTCCAACGCATTACCGGCATTGTCGAAAAACCCAAGCCCGAAGACGCGCCCTCCAACCTTGCCGTCGTCGGACGCTACATCCTTACCCCGCGCATTTTCGACCTCTTAACCAATCTTCCGCGCGGCGCGGGCAACGAAATCCAGCTTACAGACGGCATCGCCAAGCTGCTCGATCACGAATTTGTCCTGGCGCACCCCTTTGAAGGCACGCGCTACGACTGCGGCAGCAAACTGGGCCACCTCGAAGCCACCGTCGCCTACGGCCTGAAACACCCCGAAACCGGCGAACCCTTCCGCCGCCTTTTGGAAAAATACCGTACCGAATAACCCCATCAAGGAATCCTTATGCACGACAAAACCTGGTCCGGACGTTTCAACGAACCCGTTTCCGAACTCGTCAAACAATACACCGCCTCCATCGGTTTCGACCGACGGCTTGCCGAATGGGACATCCAAGGCTCGCTGGCACACGCGCAAATGTTGAAAGAAACCGGCGTGTTGGACGAAGGCGATTTGGCGGACATCCGTCAGGGCATGGCGGAAATCCTCGAAGAAATCCGCAGCGGCAAAATCGAATGGTCGTCCGATTTGGAAGATGTCCACATGAACATCGAACGCCGCCTGACCGACAAAATCGGCGACGCGGGCAAACGCCTGCACACCGGCCGCAGCCGCAACGACCAAGTCGCCACCGACATCCGCCTGTGGCTGCGCGACCAGATTACCGTTATTCAAAACCTGATTCAAAACCTTCAGACGGCATTGCTGGATTTGGCGGAACAAAACGCCGAAACCGTTATGCCTGGCTTTACCCACCTGCAAGTCGCCCAGCCCGTCAGCTTCGGACACCATATGCTCGCCTACGTCGAAATGCTCGGCCGCGATAACGAACGGATGGCGGACTGCCGCCGCCGCGTCAACCGTATGCCGCTCGGCGCAGCCGCCCTTGCCGGTACGACCTACCCGATTCGGCGCGAAATTACCGCCGAATTACTGGGTTTCGAGCAAATCTGCCAAAACTCGCTCGATGCCGTATCCGACCGCGATTTTGCCGTCGAGTTCACCGCCGCCGCCTCGCTGATTATGGTTCACCTGAGCCGCCTGTCCGAAGAATTGATTTTGTGGATGAGTCCGCGTTTCGGCTTTATCGACATCGCCGACCGTTTCTGCACAGGTTCGTCCATCATGCCGCAGAAGAAAAATCCCGACGTGCCCGAACTCGTGCGCGGCAAATCCGGACGCGTCATCGGACACCTTATCGGCCTGATTACCCTGATGAAATCCCAGCCCTTGGCGTACAACAAAGACAATCAGGAAGACAAAGAACCTTTGTTTGACACCGCCGACACGCTCATCGACACGCTGCGGATTTACGCCGATATGATGCGCGGCGTAACCGTCAAACCCGACAATATGCGCGCCGCCGTGATGCAGGGTTTTGCCACCGCCACCGACTTGGCGGATTATCTGGTTAAAAAAGGTATGCCCTTCCGCGATGCCCACGAAGTCGTCGCCCAAGCCGTGCGCCACGCCGATGAAGCTGGCGTCGATTTGAGCGAACTGCCGCTCGAAGTCTTACAAGGTTTCAGCGATTTGATTGCCGACGACGTTTACGGCGTGCTGACACCCGAAGGCAGCTTAAACGCGCGCAACCACTTGGGCGGTACCGCGCCTGAACAAGTCCGTTTCCAAGTCAAACGCTGGCGGGAAATGTCAGCTTAACCCCCGATGCCGTCTGAAGAAATGTTCAGACGGCATTTTTAAAAGGCAAGAACACGATGACCGATACGGATACCCAAGCCGACCGCTTCGAACAGATGATGTGGCAGGCGGTGGACAAACTTTTTGAACAGCATGACGGCAAACTCGAAAGCATGGACGGGCGGGAACAGGAGCTGGTTTTGATTTGGCGGACAGAAGCCGATATCGGTAACGGCGGCATACTGCAATTTGTCTGCAATTGGGGTTTTCCCGCCGCCGAAAAGACTTGTTCCGTTCTGAAAAAAATCGGCGCGATACACAGCGCAATGCTGATCCATCGGGCGGCAGACGCATTGAGAAAAGAAATCCGCCACCTCCAATCGGAAGGTAAAAACCTGAAAGAAATGTGGGATATAACAAAACATCTCGACAACAAAACCGCCTCACTGCCGAACAGTCTGGATGAACAATATTGGCAAGACCCCGACAAACTGTATCTGCCGGGATGGCAATACTATTCCGGCAACCCTGTTCAGACGCTGTTTTAAAGAGAGGGGTTCTCAAGCATTCCGACAAATCAAAATGCCGCCTTTACCCACATTCCGCCACGCATTGCCCGCCGCTTCCGCCTTACGGGCGCGATGCACGGAAAAAATACAAGTCAGAACAAACAATAACCGGATCGGATAATAACAAATTTAAAAAATAATTATTTGCATTTATAAAGAAGAAGGAATACACTACACCCCGTTATGTCTTAACAAGGTGTACACTCTCATTCATTAGGAGAAAATCGATATGAAAACATCTATCCGATACGCACTGCTTGCCGCAGCCCTGACCGCCGCAACCCCCGCGCTGGCAGACATTACCGTGTACAACGGCCAACACAAAGAAGCGGCACAAGCCGTTGCAGATGCCTTTACCCGGGCTACCGGCATCAAAGTCAAACTCAACAGCGCCAAAGGCGACCAGCTTGCCGGTCAAATCAAAGAAGAAGGCAGCCGAAGCCCCGCCGACGTATTCTATTCCGAACAAATCCCGGCACTCGCCACCCTTTCCGCAGCCAACCTCCTAGAGCCCCTGCCCGCCTCCACCATCAACGAAACACGCGGCAAGGGCGTGCCGGTTGCCGCCAAAAAAGACTGGGTGGCACTGAGCGGACGTTCGCGCGTCGTCGTTTACGACACCCGCAAACTGTCTGAAAAAGATTTGGAAAAATCCGTCCTGAATTACGCCACGCCGAAATGGAAAAACCGCATCGGTTACGCCCCCACTTCCGGCGCGTTCTTGGAACAGGTTGTCGCCATCGTCAAACTGAAAGGCGAAGCGGCCGCATTGAAATGGCTCAAAGGTCTGAAAGAATACGGCAAGCCTTACGCTAAAAACTCCGTCGCCCTTCAAGCGGTTGAAAACGGCGAAATCGATGCCGCCCTCATCAACAACTACTACTGGCACGCTTTTGCGCGTGAAAAAGGCGTACAAAATGTCCACACCCGCCTGAATTTCGTCCGCCACAGAGATCCCGGCGCACTCGTTACCTATTCCGGCGCAGCCGTGTTAAAATCCTCCCAAAACAAGGATGAGGCGAAAAAATTCGTCGCCTTCCTCGCCAGCAAGGAAGGACAGCGCGCCCTGACCGCCGTCCGTGCCGAATATCCTTTGAATCCGCACGTGGTATCCACTTTCAATTTGGAACCCATCGCCAAGTTGGAAGCACCCCAAGTGTCCGCCACCACTGTTTCCGAAAAAGAACACGCCACCCGGCTGCTTGAGCAAGCCGGTATGAAATAAGCCGTTTTCGGATTGTCAAACGGGTGGACATTTATACTGTCCGCCCGTTTTGCCGATAAAAAACACTATGTCTCCTAAAAAAATACCCATTTGGCTTACCGGCCTCATCCTACTGATTGCCCTACCGCTTACCCTGCCTTTTTTATATGTCGCTATGCGTTCGTGGCAGGTCGGCATCAACCGCGCCGTCGAACTGTTGTTCCGCCCGCGTATGTGGGATTTGCTCTCCAACACCTTGACGATGATGGCGGGCGTTACCCTGATTTCCATTGTTTTGGGCATTGCCTGCGCCCTTTTGTTCCAACGTTACCGCTTCTTCGGCAAAACCTTTTTTCAGACGGCAATCACCCTGCCTTTGTGCATCCCCGCATTTGTCAGCTGTTTCACCTGGATCAGCCTGACCTTCCGTGTCGAAGGCTTTTGGGGGACAGTGATGATTATGAGCCTGTCCTCGTTCCCGCTCGCCTACCTGCCCGTCGAGGCGGCACTCAAACGCATCAGCCTGTCTTACGAAGAAGTCAGCCTGTCCTTGGGCAAAAGCCGCCTGCAAACCTTTTTTTCCGCCATCCTCCCCCAGCTCAAACCCGCCATCGGCAGCAGCGTGTTACTGATTGCCCTGCATATGCTGGTCGAATTTGGCGCGGTATCTATTTTGAACTACCCCACTTTTACCACCGCCATTTTCCAAGAATACGAAATGTCCTACAACAACAATACCGCCGCCCTGCTTTCCGCTGTTTTAATGGCGGTGTGCGGCATCGTCGTATTTGGAGAAAGCATATTTCGCGGCAAAGCCAAGATTTACCACAGCGGCAAAGGCGTTGCCCGTCCTTATCCCGTCAAAACCCTCAAACTGCCCGGTCAGATTGGCGCGATTGTTTTTTTAAGCAGCTTGTTGACTTTGGGCATTATTATCCCCTTTGGCGTATTGATACATTGGATGATGGTCGGCACTTCCGGCACATTCGCGCTCGTATCCGTATTTGATGCCTTTATCCGTTCCTTAAGCGTATCGGCTTTAGGTGCGATTTTGACTATATTATGTGCCTTGCCCCTTGTTTGGGCATCGGTTCGCTATCGCAATTTTTTAACCGTTTGGATAGACAGGCTGCCGTTTTTACTGCACGCCGTCCCCGGTTTGGTTATCGCCCTATCCTTGGTTTATTTCAGCATCAACTACACCCCTGCCGTTTACCAAACCTTTATCGTCGTCATCCTTGCCTATTTCATGCTTTACCTGCCGATGGCGCAAACCACCCTGAGGACTTCCTTGGAACAACTCCCCAAAGGGATGGAACAGGTCGGCGCAACATTGGGGCGCGGACACTTCTTTATTTTCAGGACGTTGGTACTGCCGTCCATCCTGCCCGGCATTACCGCCGCATTCGCACTCGTCTTCCTCAAACTGATGAAAGAGCTGACCGCCACCCTGCTGCTGACCACCGACGATGTCCACACACTCTCCACCGCCGTTTGGGAATACACATCGGACGCACAATACGCCGCCGCCACCCCTTACGCGCTGATGCTGGTATTATTTTCCGGCATCCCCGTATTCCTGCTGAAGAAATACGCCTTCAAATAACAGCTTGAGGAAGTACCGCCATGACCGCCGCCCTGCACATCGGACACCTGTCCAAAAGTTTTCAAAACACCCCGGTTTTAAACGACATTTCGCTCAGCCTCGACCCGGGCGAAATCCTCTTTATCGTCGGCGCGTCCGGCTGCGGCAAAACCACCCTTTTACGCTGCCTTGCCGGTTTTGAACAACCCGATTTTGGCGAAATTTCGCTTTCCGGCAGAACCATCTTCTCGAAAAATACCAACCTCCCCGTCCGCGAACGCCGTTTGGGTTATGTCGTACAGGAAGGTGTGCTGTTCCCCCACCTGACCGTTTACCGCAACACCGCCTACGGGCTGGGCAACGGCAAAGGCAAGACGGCGCAAGAGCGGCAGCGCATCGAAGCTATGTTGGAATTGACCGGCATTTCCGAACTTGCCGGACGCTATCCGCACGAACTTTCGGGCGGACAGCAACAGCGCGTCGCCCTCGCCCGCGCCCTCGCACCCGATCCCGAACTGATTTTGTTGGACGAACCCTTCAGCGCGCTGGACGAACAGTTGCGCCGCCAGATTCGCGAAGACATGATTGCCGCCCTGCGCGCCAACGGCAAATCTGCCGTTTTCGTCAGCCACGACCGCGAAGAAGCCCTGCAATACGCCGACCGGATTGCCGTGATGAAACAGGGGCGCATCCTCCAAACTGCAAGCCCTCACGAATTGTACCGACAACCTGCCGACCTTGATGCCGCCCTGTTTATCGGCGAAGGCATCGTGTTCCCCGCCGCGCTCAACGCCGACGGCACCGCCGATTGCGGATTGGGCCGCCTGCCCGTTCAAAGCGGCGCACCCGCAGGCACACGCGGCACACTGCTCATCCGTCCGGAACAGTTCAGCCTTCACCCCCATTCCGCACCCACCGCCTCCATTCACGCCGTGGTTCTCAAAACCACGCCCAAAGCGCGGCATACCGAAATCAGTCTCCGGGTCGGACAAACCGTCCTCACGCTCAACCTCCCTTCCGCCCCCACCCTGTCAGACGGCATTTCCGCCGTCCTCCATTTGGACGGTCCCGCCCTGTTCTTCCCCGGAAATACCCTCTGAAAGGCGGCAGCATCCACAAGCCTGCGGATATTTATCTTGTTGGAAACAGAATTTGTTTGCTATATTCAACCTGCGCGCCTCAAGCCAAACACGGCACGCACGGCACGCAGGCAGCCGTTTCTGCCTATATGCCGCCCCTTCCAACCACATATGCCGCACACCGCAGCATACGAAAGGATATATCATGGCAAAAGTACTCATCGTACCCGTATCTGCCGGACTGGACGCCTCCGCCGCCGCACAAGCCTTTGCAAAAGCACTGGACGCACAAATTTTCCAAGCCGTTGACGCAACCGCCGAAACCCTGCTCGCGCAAGGCAAAAGCGACGACTGGTTCGACGCACTGGTCGGCAAAGTTGCCGCACTCGATGCCGCCAACCTCGTCATCGAAGGCATCGCGCCCGATGCCGACAAAATCTACCTCGCAGGCAAAAACGTCGAACTGGCATTGTCCCTTGACGCGGCAGCCGTCTTCGCCGTCCGTTCCGACAACGCCGATGCCGACGAACTGGCAAATCGGGTGAACCTTGCCAAACAGTTCTTCGCCGCCGCGCCGGGCGTATTGGAAGGTTTTGTCGTGGACGGCGCGGCAGCCTCCGTTGCCGAAGCGGCAGCCGAAAAAACCGGCCTGACCTTCTTCGGTTCGAGCGACGCGCTGAAAGACGTATCCGTATTGGCAGGCCGCGAAGCAAAACGCCTGTCGCCGGCGCAATTCCGCTACAACCTGATCGACTTCGCCCGCCAAGCCGACAAACGCATCGTCCTGCCTGAAGGCGCAGAACCCCGCACCGTCCAAGCCGCCGCCATCTGCCACGAAAAAGGCATTGCCCGCTGCGTCCTGCTTGCCAAACGCGAAGAAGTCGAAGCCGTTGCCAAAGAACGCGGTATCAGCCTGCCCGACTCTTTGGAAATCATCGATCCCGCCTCATTGGTCGAACAATACGTCGGACCGATGTGCGAACTGCGCAAATCCAAAGGCCTGACACCCGAAGACGCGCGCAAGCAACTGCAAGACACCGTGGTACTCGGTACGATGATGATGGCGCAAAATGATGTGGACGGTTTGGTATCCGGTGCGGTTCACACCACCGCCAACACCATCCGCCCCGCTTTGCAACTGATTAAAACCGCACCGGGCGCAAGCCTCGTGTCCAGCGTATTCTTTATGCTGCTGCCCAACCAAGTCCTCGTCTTCGGCGACTGCGCGGTTAATCCGAACCCGACCGCGCAACAGCTTGCCGACATCGCCATCCAGTCTGCCGATTCCGCAAAAGCCTTCGGCATCGACCCGAAAGTGGCGATGATTTCCTACTCCACCGTCAACTCCGGCAGCGGCCCCGATGTCGATATCGTCATCGAAGCAACCAAACTTGCCCGGGAAAAACGCCCCGACCTCGCCATCGACGGCCCGCTGCAATATGATGCGGCAACCGTGCCGGGTGTGGGCAAATCCAAAGCTCCGGGCAGCCCGGTGGCAGGACAGGCAACCGTTTTGGTCTTCCCCGACCTGAACACCGGCAACTGCACCTATAAAGCCGTCCAACGCAGTGCCAACGTCTTAAGCGTCGGCCCGCTGCTGCAAGGCCTGCGCAAACCGGTCAACGACCTGTCGCGCGGCGCGCTGGTGGAAGACATCGTGTTCACCATCGCCCTAACTGCCGTTCAGGCAAAACAAATGGAAGGCTGACAAACGGCTTTCCGGGTTTAAACCCTATGCCGTCTGAAGACAGACTCCCGTTTTCAGACGGCATTTTTATCAGCACGGCACATTTGTTTGTTAAAATCGCAGCCATATTGCAAAAAAAGAGGAGGAAGCCATGCAAATCGCCATTATCGATTACGGTATGGGCAACCTGCATTCCGTATTGAAATCCGTCCGGACGGCGGGGCAGCTTGCCGGAAAAAATACCGAAATCTTTTTAAGCGGCGACCCCGAACGCGTGTCCCGCGCCGACAAAGTCATTTTTCCCGGGCAGGGCGCGATGCCCGACTGTATTGCGGCACTGACGCGCGGCGGCTTGGACGAGGCAGTCAAAGATGCCTTAAAAAACAAACCCTTTTTCGGAATCTGCGTCGGCGCGCAACTTTTATTCGACCACAGCGAAGAAGGAAACACCGACGGCTTGGGCTGGTTCGGCGGCAAAGTCAGACGCTTTGAGCGCGACCTCCGCGACCGGCAGGGATGCCGTCTGAAAGTCCCGCATATGGGCTGGAACACCGTGCGCCAAACCCAAAACCACCCGCTGTTTAAAGATATTCCCCAAGACACGCGTTTTTACTTCGTCCACAGCTACTATTTCGACCCCGAAAATCCCGAAACCATATTGGGCGAAAGCGACTACCCGTCCCCGTTTGCCTGCATCGTCGGCAAAGACAACGTATTCGCCACGCAATTTCACACCGAAAAAAGCCACGATGCCGGGCTGACGATGTTGAAAAACTTTTTAAACTGGTAAGCCGGACACGGCCCCGCACAAGGAGAAAAACTATGCTGCTGATACCCGCCATCGATTTGAAAGAAGGACGCTGCGTCCGCCTGAAACAAGGGCTGATGGAAGAGGCGACCGTCTTTTCCGATTCGCCCGCCGACACCGCGCTGCACTGGTTTGAACAAGGCGCGCGCCGCCTGCATCTGGTGGATTTGAACGGCGCGTTTGCCGGCGTGCCGCAAAATTTGCCCGCCATCAAAGACATCCTTGCCGCCGTCGCCAAAGACATCCCCGTACAGCTCGGCGGCGGCATACGCGATTTGAAAACCATCGGACAATATTTGGATTTGGGTCTGAACGACGTGATTATCGGCACGGCGGCGGTCAAAAACCCCGACTTCGTGCGCGAGGCGTGCAAAGCCTTCCCCAGCAGGATTATTGTCGGGCTGGATGCCAAAGACGGTATGGCCGCCATCGACGGCTGGGCAACCGTAACCGGGCATCATGTAATTGATTTGGCAAAACGCTTTGAAGACGACGGCGTCAACAGCATCATCTACACCGACATCGGGCGCGACGGTATGATGAGCGGCGTGAACATCGACGCGACGGTCAAACTCGCCCAAGCCGTCCGCATTCCCGTCATCGCCTCCGGCGGACTGACCGGCTTGGACGACATCCGCGCCCTGTGTGCCGCCGAAAAACATGGCGTAGCAGGCGCGATTACCGGCCGCGCGATTTACGAGGGCAGCATCGATTTTGCCCAAGCGCAGCAACTGGCAGATTCCCTCGACTAAAGGCATCCGATTATGGCACTGGCAAAACGCATCATCCCCTGTCTCGACGTAAAAGACGGGCGCGTCGTCAAAGGCGTGAACTTCATCGGTTTGCGCGACGCGGGCGACCCCGTCGAAGCCGCCAAACGCTACAACGGCGAAGGCGCGGACGAATTGACCTTCCTCGACATCACCGCCTCATCCGACAACCGCGACACCATCCTGCACATCATCGAAGAGGTTGCCGGACAAGTCTTCATCCCCCTGACCGTCGGCGGCGGCGTACGCACCGTTGCCGACATCCGCCGCCTGCTCAATGCCGGCGCGGACAAAGTCAGCATCAACACCGCCGCCGTTACCCGTCCCGACCTGATTGACGAAGCCGCCGGATTTTTCGGTTCGCAAGCCATCGTCGCCGCCGTCGATGCCAAAGCCGTCAACCCCGGAAACACACGCTGGGAAATCTTTACCCACGGCGGGCGCAATCCGACCGGTTTGGATGCGGTGGAATGGGCGATCGAAATGCAAAAACGCGGCGCGGGCGAAATCCTGCTTACCGGTATGGACAGGGACGGTACGAAACAGGGTTTCAACCTGCCGCTGACCCGCGCCGTTGCCGAAGCCGTCGACATCCCCGTCATCGCCTCCGGCGGGGTCGGCAATGTCCGGCACCTGATTGAAGGCATAACCGAAGGCAAAGCCGATGCCGTACTTGCCGCCGGCGTTTTCCATTTCGGGGAAATCGCCATCCGCGAAGCCAAACGCGCTATGCGCGAAGCCGGCATCGAAGTGCGCCTCTGACCGCCCCGACCATGCCGTCTGAAAGAAAATATGGATAAAAACCTGCTTGAAGCCGTCAAATTTGACGAAAAAGGTTTGGTTTGCGCCATCGCCCAAGATGCCGAAACCAAACGTGTTTTAATGGTGGCGTGGATGAACGCCGAAGCCCTGCAAAAAACCGTCGAAACCGGCTTTGCCCACTATTACAGCCGTTCGCGCCAAAAACAATGGATGAAGGGCGAAGAGTCGGGACACACGCAAAAAGTCCGCGAACTGCGCCTCGACTGCGACGGCGACGCCATTGTGATGCTCATCGCCCAAAACGGCGGCATCGCCTGCCACACCGGGCGAGAAAGCTGCTTTTACAAAGTCTGGCGTGGCAGCGCGTGGGAAACCGCCGATGCCGTCCTGAAAGACGAAAAAGAGATTTACGGCAGCACGCACTGACCGCCTCCAACATTGAATTATCAGGCATTTTTTTGTACAATTTCGCCGTCTCAAACACTGTCCGGGCCGTCTGAAAAGCGGCCTGAACCTTTTTGCAAAGAAAACCATGTCCCAAGAAATCCTCGACCAAGTGCGCCGCCGCCGCACGTTTGCCATCATCTCCCACCCTGACGCAGGTAAAACCACGTTGACTGAAAAACTCTTGCTGTTTTCAGGTGCGATTCAAAGCGCGGGTACGGTAAAAGGCAAAAAAACCGGCAAATTCGCCACTTCCGACTGGATGGACATCGAGAAGCAGCGCGGCATTTCCGTGGCATCAAGCGTGATGCAGTTCGACTATAAAGACCACACCGTCAACCTCTTGGACACGCCGGGACACCAAGATTTCTCAGAAGACACCTACCGCGTTTTGACCGCCGTGGACAGCGCGTTGATGGTCATCGACGCGGCAAAAGGCGTGGAAGCGCAAACCATCAAGCTCTTAAACGTCTGCCGCCTGCGCGATACGCCGATTGTTACGTTCATGAACAAATACGACCGAGAAGTACGCGATTCTCTGGAATTGCTGGACGAAGTGGAAAACATCCTGCAAATCCGCTGCGCGCCCGTCACCTGGCCAATCGGTATGGGCAAAAACTTCAAAGGCGTGTACCACATCCTGAACGACGAAATCTATCTCTTTGAAGCGGGCGGCGAACGCCTGCCGCACGAGTTCGACATCATCAAAGGCATAGACAATCCCGAATTGGAACAACGCTTTCCATTGGAAATCCAACAGTTGCGCGACGAAATCGAATTGGTGCAGGCGGCTTCCAACGAGTTTAATCTCGACGAATTCCTCGCCGGCGAACTCACGCCCGTATTCTTCGGCTCTGCGATTAACAACTTCGGTATTCAGGAAATCCTCAATTCATTAATTGACTGGGCGCCCGCGCCGAAACCGCGCGACGCGACCGTACGTATGGTCGAGCCGGACGAGGCTAAGTTTTCCGGATTTATCTTTAAAATCCAAGCCAATATGGATCCGAAACACCGCGACCGCATCGCCTTCTTGCGCGTCTGCTCCGGCAGATTCGAGCGCGGTATGAAGATGAAACACCTGCGTATCAACCGCGAAATCGCCGCCTCCAGCGTGGTAACCTTCATGTCCCACGACCGCGAGCTGGTTGAAGAAGCCTACGCCGGCGACATTATCGGTATCCCAAACCACGGCAACATCCAAATCGGCGACAGCTTCTCCGAAGGCGAACAACTGACGTTTACCGGCATCCCATTCTTCGCGCCCGAACTGTTCCGCAGCGTCCGCATCAAAAACCCGCTGAAAATCAAGCAACTGCAAAAAGGTTTGCAACAACTCGGCGAAGAAGGCGCGGTACAGGTTTTCAAACCGATGAGCGGCGCGGATTTGATTTTGGGCGCGGTCGGCGTGTTGCAATTTGAAGTCGTTACCTCGCGGCTGGCCAACGAATACGGCGTAGAAGCCGTGTTCGACAGCGCATCCATCTGGTCGGCGCGCTGGGTATCGTGCGACGACAAGAAAAAACTGGCGGAATTTGAAAAAGCCAATGCAGGCAACCTCGCCATCGACGCGGGCGGCAACCTCGCCTACCTCGCCCCTAACCGCGTGAATCTGGGACTCACGCAAGAACGCTGGCCGGACATCGTGTTCCACGAAACGCGCGAGCATTCGGTCAAACTTTAAAAAGCAATCGGCAATAAAATGCCGTCTGAACCCGAAAAAAGGGCTTCAGACGGCATTTTTGC
>NZ_KV815398.1:21846-33315 GCF_001814225.1 Neisseria sp. HMSC070F02
GGGCTTCAGACGGCATTTTTGCCTGCAACTCAAATGCACCGATCAAAATCAAGGCGCATCGGATACCGTTATCGGGCATCCCGTCCGCATGAATTTAGGGCTGACGCAAGAACGTTGGCCGGACATCGTGTTCCACGAAACGCGCGAACATTCGGTCAAACTGTAAAAAGCAATCGGCGATAAAATGCCGTCTAAACCCGAAAAAAGGGCTTCAGACGGCATTTTTGCCTGCAACTCAAACGCAGACGGTCAAAATCAAGGCGCATCGGATACCGTTATCGGATGCATCCCGTCCGCATGAATTTGGGGCTGACGCAAGAACGCCGATGTGATTTCACATCCCGTACTGTTTCGACAGCTTCACATAATGCGCGGCGGAATATTTCAAAAAGGCTTTTTCCTCATCGGTCAGCACGCGCACTTGTCTGACCGGCGAACCGATATAAAGGTAGCCGCCCGCCAAGCGTTTGCGCGGCGGAACGAGGCTGCCCGCGCCGATCATCACTTCGTCCTCAATCACAGCATCGTCCAAAACGGTGCTGCCCATACCGACCAAGACGCGGTTGCCGATTCGGCAGCCGTGCAGCATCACTTTGTGCCCCACGGTAACGTCTTCGCCGATAACCAGCGGCGATCCTTCGGGTTTGGCGGCGGTTTTGTGGGAAACGTGCAGGACGCTGCCGTCCTGTATATTGCTGCGCGCGCCGACGGTGATGCTGTTCACATCGCCGCGCAACACGGCGCACGGCCACACAGAAACGTCTTCGGCAAGCGACACTTCGCCGATGACGACGCACGCTTCGTCTATCATACAGCTTTCGTGGATTTCGGGCGTGCGGTTTTGGAAAGTTCGGATTGCGTTCATTTTTCCTCCTTCGGTAAGATGTATAGTGTTAAAGGATTTATTAAATATTCCCCCTGATTGCTTTTAAAATCCTGCCTGTAATATCGACCCCGAATAATGTGATTATCGGGAATATCAGCTTATATATCAATTTATTGGACTTTAACAGCATAAACCTTAAATGATACGCCCTTCTTTTTATATCAGCATCACACTCTATATTTTTACTCGTCATGATAAAAAGCAAAACGAGATATTCGTAGGAAAGAAAAGAATAAAGATAACTTGATATATCCCTATCAAATTCCATTTCCGCATTTTTCTCCAAAATATATAATAATGACTTTATACTTTTTTCCGAAACAGTTCCTGTTTTAGAATCTTTTCTTCCCTGCCGATAATAGTAATAACAACCGTCCAAATAAGAAAAAGTTGTTGCCGCATTAAATAATCTCATTGACCATTCGATATCTTCGGCATAAACCTCTTTTTCAAAAAACAGTTTTTCTTTGATAATCAATTCCCTTTTTATAATCTTATTACACGCCGAACCCGGAAATTTTCTAAATCGGCATAATCCTTTCAAAACTTCGACTTTGGATTGATTGAGTATTTTTTCAGGCTGATAATCTTCGCCAAAATGTGAAACACTTCCCTTATCATATTTAACTGCATTTAAAAAAACCACATCCGGCATATCAATATCATCTTTACTAAGAAAATCCAGCAAGACCTGACAATTAATAAAATCATCTGAATCAATAAAGACTATATATTTTCCGTTTGAATTTTTTATTCCGGTATTTCTCGCCCCCGACAATCCTTGGTTATCCTGATATATATATTTGATGTTTGGTGTTCGGTATCGGGTGTTGTTTGTTGTTTGTTGTTTTATCTATATATTTATAACATATATCTTCACTTCCGTCTTTTGACCCGTCATTCACAAGGATAAGTTCGACATTTTCATTACTTAATATAGGTTCTATGGAACTTAAACACGCTTCCAAATAACTTTCGACATTATAAATGGGAACTACGATACTTAAATCCATATCTTTCTCATTTTACTAAATCATTTTAATCTTAACCCAATCATAACCGGCAGGAGGGGAAACGCCCCCCTGTTTGATAACGGACGCGCTGTTTCCTGCCGCCCGAAAGGTTTCAGACGGCAGGGGGTGCGGTTATTTTCCGGCCTTGAGCCCTTGCCACAGCTTCACGCCCAGTTTGGCGGATTCTGCGGATTTGGGCGATACGATGAAACTTTTTTCCATCAGTTCTTTGTTCGGGAAAATCGATGCGTCGGAGGTGTATTTTTCATCCATCAGCTCGCGCGCGGGACGGCTGGCGGGCGCGTAGGTAACGAAGCTGCCGTTTTTCGCCGCCACCTCGGGCCGGAGCGTGTAGTCGATATAGCGGTGGGCGTTGGCGACGTTTTGCGCGTCGCGCGGAATCATAAAGGAATCCACCCACACGCCCACGCCGGTTTTCGGGGTCAATACTTTGATTTCCACGCCGTTTGCGGCTTCTTCGGCACGGGTTTTGGCAATGTTCAAATCGCCGCCGTAACCGATGGCGGCACACAGGTTGCCCGCCGCCATATCGTCGATATAGCCGGAAGAGCTGAAGCGTTTCACGTCGCCTCGGACGGCTTTCATCATATCGACGGCGGCTTTGATGTCTTCGGGATTTTCACTGTTGGGGTCTTTGCCCAAATAGTGCAACGCCAAGGGAATCTGTTCGATTGCGCTGTCGAAATAGCTGATGCCGCAGGATTTGAGTTTGGCGGTGTATTCGGGGTTGAACACCAAATCCCATTCGTTTTCGGGCAGCTTGTCCGTACCCAATGCCTTTTGCACCTGCCGCGTGTTGATTGCCAAGGTGTTGATGCCCCAGAAATAGGGGACGGCGTATTCGTTGCCCGGATCGACGGCTTCCATCATTTTCAGCAAATCTTTATCGATGTTGCCGTAATGGGGGATTTGCGCCTTGTCGATTTTCTGATACGCGCCCGCTTTGATTTGCCGGCCGACGTTGGCGATGGACGGCGCAGTCAGGTCATAGCCGGATTTGCCGGTCAGGACTTTTGCCTCCAGTGTTTCGTTGCTGTCGTAATAATCGGAACGCGTCTTGATGCCGGTTTCTTTTTCAAAGGCGGCGACGGTTTCGGGATCGACATAATCCGACCAGTTGTAGATATTGAGTTTGCCCGATTGTTCGGCTTCGGGCTTGGCGGAGGGGGCTTGGGCGGCGGTATCGCTTCCGCCGCCGCACGCAGTCAAGGCGAGGCTCAGGATTGCCGCCGCCACCAGTGTTTTTTTCATGGTTTTCGACCTTTCGTTCAAAAATAAAAAACATTGCAGGGACGGCCGGGCCGCCTGCATCGGAAGCTGTGGGGGCGGCCGGTCGGCTTTCTTGGCCCTTGGTGCAGCAAGGTTTGCATTAAACGGCAAAAACAGCCGGGGCGCAACCGTTAATTTTCACGGGTTTGCCGTTCCGATGCCCGATCGGGCGGTAATGCGGGACATTGTTCCGCCTGCGTGAAAATGCCGTCTGAAGCCTCGGCGGCTTTCAGACGGCATCGGGGCGGACGGCATCAGTTGCTCAACACGTCCACGCCTTTGGGCGGGGTAAACTTGAACGCGCCGCGCGAGAGTTGGGGATTGGTATTCAAACCGCCGAAACTGATGGAGGTTTGGTTGCCGAAGCTGTCTTTAAGCTGCATGGCGGCGAGGTTGCCGCCTTTGAAGCCGATGCGGATGTATTGGTAGCCGGCATTGTTGCGTTTGGGCGTTGCCAGCACATAATCGATGCCGTTGGACGAACCGTCCTCTTTCAGCGTGTAGCTGCTTTCGAGGGCGGTTTTGTTCGACAGGATGGCGGCGGGGCTGCCGCCTATGGCCTGGTCTTGGGACGACTTGGTCACTTGTGCCAAATCGACATCGTAGAGCCAAACGGTTTGACCGTCGCCGACAATAGTCTGTTTGTAAGGCGAAGTGTATTCCCATTTGAAGAGGCCCGGGCGCAGGATTTTGAACGTGCCGTGCGCGGTTTGGGTTTTCTTTTTGCTTTGGACGGTTTGGGTGAAGCTGCCGCTGATACCGTCGGCATCGTTGTTGAATTGCTTGAGCGCGTCTACCGCGCCCGCCTGTGCGGAAGCGACGGCGACGATCAGGGAGCAAACGGCGAGAAATTGGAACAGGTTGTGCGGTTTCATCATTATTTTTCCTTGTTGGGATGGGTGTGGCGTAAAGTATCGGCGCGGCAAAACAATCATACGGGCGGCGTTACGGGCGGTTTGCATTTTACAAACAGCGTTTTCCGAGGGCTGATTTTTTTGACCGCTCGGAAAAGGTAGGCGCGCCACGCTGCCCTTTAATTGTGTGCCGCGTGATTTGACGGTTTGGGCGCGGAATGCCGAATCGCGGAGATTATATGCCTCATCTTGTTTTTTTTAAACGCTATAATATTTGTTTTCCGAACACGGCGGACTTGAAATGAAACCCGATATTTATGCTTTGCTGGAACGCGCCCTGCTTTCGGGCGACCCCGATGAAAAAGGACGGCTGACGGATGAGGCGTTTGCCGCCGTTCAAAATGCGGACGGGGCGGAAACAAACGCGCCACCGGCAGATTTCCCCCGCGCGGGACGGCCGGACAAGCCGGTTTTGGTCGCGCCGTCACAACTGACCCCGCGCAAAATGAACACGGCAGAAGGCTATGCGGCGATGCTGCACGCGATTGCGCATATCGAGTTCAACGCCGTCAATCTGGCTTTGGACGCGGCATACCGTTTCCGCACGCTGCCGTTTCAGTTTGTCCGCGACTGGGTGAAAGTGGCGAAGGAAGAGGTGTACCATTTCCGCCTGATGCGCGACAGATTGCGCGCTTTCGGCTTCGATTACGGCAGTTTCGAGGCGCACAACCATTTGTGGGATATGGCGTACAAAACCGCCTACGACCCACTGTTGCGTATGGCGTTGGTACCGCGCGTGTTGGAAGCGCGCGGGCTGGACGTTACGCCGGGGATACGCGCGAAGGTGGCGCAGCGCGGCGATTCGGAAACCTGCGGCGTATTGGACATCATTTACCGCGACGAAGTGGGCCATGTCGCCATCGGCAACCATTGGTATCAACACCTCTGCCGCGAACGCGGTTTGGAACCTGTCGCCCTGTTCCGCAGTCTGATTACCCGTTACGATATGTTTATCTTCCGTGGCTATGTGAACATCGAAGCGCGGGAAAAAGCGGGCTTCAGCCGCTTTGAATTGGATATGTTGGAAGATTTCGAGCAGGGTTTGAAACAGAACAAAAATACCGTCTGAAAAGGAACACACATGATACACGCCGTACTCTTCGACCTCGACGGCACGCTTGCCGACACCGCCCTAGACCTCGGCGGCGCACTCAATACCCTGCTCGCCCGCCACGGACTGCCGCCCAAAAGCATGGACGAAATCCGCAACCAAGCCAGCCACGGCGCGGCAGGACTGCTCAAACTCGGCGCAGGCATCACCCCCGACCACCCCGACTATGCCCGATGGCGCACCGAATACCTTGACGAATACGACAGCCGCTACGCCCAAGACACCGAGCTCTTTGACGGCGTAAACGAACTCATCGCCGAACTCGACAGACGCGGCATCAAATGGGGCATCATCACCAACAAACCCATGCGCTTCACCGACAAACTCGCCCCCAAACTCGGCTTCATCATCCCACCCGCCGTCGTCGTCAGCGGCGACACCTGCGGCGAACCCAAGCCCAGCGTCAAACCCATGCTGTATGCGTGCGGACAAATCCACGCCGACCCGCAACACACACTCTACGTCGGTGATGCCGAACGCGACATCCAAGCAGGCCGCAACGCCGGCATGAAAACCGTCCTCGCCGAATGGGGCTACATCGCTCCCGAAGACGATACCGGCTCATGGCAGGCGGATTTCCACATCCGCACGCCGCTCGATCTGCTCGAATGTCTGGACAAAATACAGTCCTGAAAAATATCCGCCCCACAAACATATAGTGGATTAACAAAAACCAGTACGGCGTTGCCTCGCCTTAGCTCAAAGAGAACGATTCTCTAAGGTGCTGAAGCACCAAGTGAGTCGGTTCCGTACCATCTGTACTGTCTGCGGCTTCGTCGCCTTGTCCTGATTTAAATTTAATCCACTATAATACTGCCGTCTGAAACCTGATTTCAGACGGCATTTCCGCCTTCAAACCGAATCAAAGCCCGTCAAAACCTGCGTTTGAGCTTGCACGCCTGAAGGATGTGTACGGCAAGCTCTTCCACTGATTTATCCGTCGTATTCGCAAACGGAATGCCATGCCGTCTGAACATACTCTGCGCGTCCGCCACCTCGCTGCGGCATGTATCGATTTTGGCATAAGTTGAATTCGGGCGGCGCTCTTGGCGGATGGCCTGCAAACGTTCCGGCTGGATGGTCAACCCGAACAGCTTATCCCTATAAGGCTTGACCATACGCGGCAGATCGGCCGATTCCAAATCGTCGGGAATCAGCGGATAGTTTGCCGCACGGATGCCGTATTGCAGGGCGAGGTAAAGGCAGGTCGGCGTTTTGCCCGAACGCGATACACCCATCAAGATTACATCCGCTTCCTGAAGGTTCTTATCGCTGACCCCGTCATCGTGGTTCAATGAGAAATTTACCGCCTCCATACGCGCATCGTAACGCTTCGTATTACCGATACTGTGATGCCCCTGCTCGGATGCCGTGGCTTCGGTATTGAGTTCTTTCTCCAACAGTCCCAAAAAAGTCTCAAAGAAATTAATCTGAAAAGCATCCGCCCCTTTGATAATCCGACGGATTTCGTCATCAACCACACTGACAAACGCAATCGGACGCTGACCGTTTTCCTGCCGGCTCCGATTGACCTTCTCCACCACCGCGCGCGCCTTTTCCGGCGTATCGACAAACGGATGCGTATGGCGTTTGAACGACAGATTGCCAAACTGGTTCAGCAAAGCCTCGCCGATATTCTCGGCAGTCAGACCGGTACGGTCGGAAATGTAAAACACATGGCGCGGACTGCTCATCTTCCATCCTTAAATACAGAATAAAAATATCATCATAACAGCAGCGGCAGACACAAGGAAAGCACCCGCAGCACGCCTACCTCGGATTACACCCAAACAGACACAATATAATTTTGAAATAAAATTATTTATATAAAGTATTTTTTGGCAGAAAATTTTAAAAAATAAACAAAAAAATCAAACAGAAAAAACATTAACCTATTCAAACCACCTGTTTTACAAAGAAAATACCCAAAAAAAGAAGTATACCGGCTGCAAGTTTCAAACCGCTACACACGCCGAAACCGCAATTTTTCAGACGGCATCATGATTTTAAAACGGATAAAACACATGACAGCAGAGGAACGAATCGCTTAAAATAAGCACGCGGATTTGTTTCTTTTTTAACATATTTTGGATTGGACACACAAATGGCCGACAACTACGTAATCTGGTTTGAAAACCTGCGTATGACAGATGTTGAACGCGTGGGCGGTAAAAACGCCTCGCTGGGCGAAATGATCAGTCAGCTGACCGAAAAAGGCGTTCGCGTCCCCGGCGGCTTTGCCACCACAGCCGATGCCTACCGCGCATTCCTCGCACACAACGGTCTGAGCGAACGCATTTCCGCCGCACTGGCAAAATTAGATGTCGAAGACGTTGCCGAACTGGCACGCGTCGGCAAAGAAATCCGCCAATGGATTTTGGACACGCCTTTCCCCGAACAGCTCGATGCCGAAATCGAAGCGGCATGGAACAAAATGGTCGCCGATGCCGGAGGCGCGGACATTTCCGTCGCCGTACGCTCTTCCGCAACCGCCGAAGACCTGCCCGACGCATCATTTGCCGGCCAACAGGAAACCTTCTTGAATATCAACGGATTGGAAAACGTTAAAGAAGCGATGCACCATGTATTCGCCTCCCTGTACAACGACCGCGCCATTTCCTACCGCGTCCACAAAGGCTTCGAACACGACATCGTCGCCCTTTCCGCCGGCGTTCAACGCATGGTGCGTTCCGACAGCGGCGCATCAGGTGTGATGTTCACCCTCGACACCGAATCCGGCTACGATCAAGTCGTCTTTGTTACCTCCTCTTACGGTCTGGGCGAAAACGTCGTACAAGGTGCGGTCAACCCGGACGAATTTTATGTGTTCAAACCCACGCTCAAAGCGGGCAAGCCCGCCATCCTGCGTAAAACCATGGGTTCGAAACACATCAAAATGATTTTTACCGACAAAGCCGAAGCCGGCAAATCGGTAACCAACGTCGATGTCCCCGAAGAAGACCGCAACCGCTTCTCCATTACCGACGAAGAAATCACCGAGTTGGCGCATTACGCACTGACCATCGAAAAACACTACGGCCGCCCGATGGATATCGAATGGGGACGCGACGGCTTGGACGGCAAACTCTACATCCTGCAAGCCCGTCCCGAAACCGTAAAATCCCAAGAAGAGGGCAACCGCAACCTGCGCCGCTTCGCCATCAACGGCGACAAAACCGTATTATGCGAAGGCCGCGCCATCGGTCAGAAAGTCGGACAGGGCAAGGTACGCCTGATTAAAGATGCTTCCGAGATGGATTCCGTCGAAGCCGGCGACGTACTCGTTACCGATATGACCGACCCGGATTGGGAACCGGTGATGAAACGCGCTTCCGCCATCGTGACCAACAGGGGCGGACGTACCTGCCACGCCGCCATCATCGCGCGCGAACTGGGTATTCCTGCCGTTGTCGGCTGCGGCAATGCAACCGAATTGCTGAAAAACGGTCAAGAAGTTACCGTATCCTGTGCCGAAGGCGATACCGGCTTCATCTATGCCGGCCTGTTGGACGTACAGATCACCGATGTCGCCTTGGACAATATGCCCAAAGCACCCGTCAAAGTCATGATGAACGTCGGCAACCCCGAACTCGCATTCAGCTTCGCCAACCTGCCCAGCGAAGGCATCGGCTTGGCGCGTATGGAATTTATCATCAACCGCCAAATCGGTATCCACCCGAAAGCCTTGTTGGAATTTGACAAACAAGATGACGAATTAAAAGCGGAAATTACCCGCCGTATCGCCGGTTACGCGTCCCCTGTCGACTTCTACGTCGATAAAATCGCCGAAGGCGTGGCGACATTGGCCGCATCGGTTTATCCGCGTAAAACCATCGTCCGTATGTCCGACTTCAAATCCAACGAATACGCCAACCTGGTCGGCGGCAGCGTATACGAACCGCACGAAGAAAACCCGATGCTGGGCTTCCGCGGCGCAGCGCGTTATGTCGCCGACAATTTCAAAGACTGCTTCGCCCTCGAATGCAAAGCCTTGAAACGCGTCCGCGACGAAATGGGGCTGACCAACGTTGAAATCATGATTCCGTTCGTACGCACCTTGGGCGAGGCCGAAGCCGTTGTCAAAGCCCTGAAAGAAAACGGCTTGGAACGCGGCAAAAACGGCCTGCGCCTGATTATGATGTGCGAACTGCCGAGCAACGCGGTATTGGCGGAACAATTCCTGCAATACTTCGACGGCTTCTCCATCGGCTCGAACGACATGACCCAACTGACCCTCGGTCTCGACCGCGACAGCGGCTTGGTATCCGAATCGTTTGACGAACGCAACCCTGCCGTCAAAGTGATGCTGCACCTTGCCATCTCCGCCTGCCGCAAGCAGAACAAATATGTCGGCATCTGCGGTCAAGGCCCGTCCGACCATCCGGACTTCGCCAAATGGCTGGTTGAGGAAGGTATCGAAAGCGTTTCCCTGAACCCGGATACCGTCATCGAAACTTGGCTATATTTGGCGAATGAATTGAACAAATAATCAATGCCCATACCCCCGAGCCTGAAAAGCGCGGGGGTATTTTTTTCCAAGCAGCTCCGCTCAGACGGCATTTCCTGCCGATGCCCCGTCCGCGATAATATTTGACACCCACGCGCCGACTGCCTACAATTCCCCCTTCCCCGAGCAACCGGCAACGGTCAGCTTCTTCTTTCAGACGGCATCTGCCTGTCTTTTTCCTCTTCAAAATACATCATTATTATGCACGTCTCCGAATTACAAACCCTGCACATTTCCAAACTCTTAGAATTGGCGGAAGAACACGGCATCGAAAACGCCAACCGATTCCGCAAACAAGACCTCGTATTTGCCATCGTCCGCCAGATGATGAAAAAAGGCGAGGGTTTCACCTGCTCCGGCACGCTTGAAATCCTGCCCGACGGCTTCGGCTTCCTCCGCAGCGCGGACACGTCCTATCTTGCCGGCCCCGACGACATCTATGTCTCGCCCACCCAAATCCGCCGCTTCAACCTGCATACGGGCGACACCATCGAAGGAAGCGTGCGCGTCCCAAAAGACAACGAACGCTATTTTGCCCTGGTCAGGCTTGATACCATCAACGGCGACCACCCGGAAGTATGCCGCCATAAAATCCTGTTTGAAAACCTGACCCCGCTGTTTCCGACCGAACAGTTGAAGCTGGAACGCGACTTAAAGTCCGAAGAAAACCTGACCGGACGCGCCATCGACCTGATTTCCCCCATCGGCAAAGGTCAGCGCGCCCTCTTGGTTGCCCCGCCCAAAAGCGGTAAAACCGTGATGCTGCAAAACATTGCCCACGCCGTTACCGCAAACTATCCCGAAGTCGAACTCATCGTCCTCTTGATTGACGAGCGTCCCGAAGAAGTAACCGAAATGAGCCGTTCCGTCCGAGGTGAAGTGGTTTCTTCAACATTTGACGAGCCGGCGCAACGCCACGTCCAAGTTGCCGAAATGGTACTTGAAAAAGCCAAGCGTATGGTGGAACACAAAAAAGACGTGGTCATCCTGCTTGATTCGATTACCCGCCTTGCCCGCGCCTACAATACCGTCGTGCCTACCTCGGGCAAAATCCTAACCGGCGGTGTCGATGCCAACGCACTGCACCGTCCCAAACGTTTCTTCGGCGCGGCGCGCAACGTGGAAGAAGGCGGTTCGCTGACCATCATTGCCACAGCATTGGTTGAAACCGGCAGCCGTATGGACGATGTGATTTACGAAGAATTCAAAGGCACCGGCAATATGGAATTGCACCTCGACCGCCGTATGGCGGAAAAACGCCTCTTCCCCGCCATCAACATCAACAAATCCGGCACGCGCCGCGAAGAGCTGCTTGTGCCGAACGACCAGTTGCAACGTATGTGGCTCTTACGCAAGTTCCTGCACCCGATGGATGAAATCGAGGCAGCCGAATTTTTAATCGGAAAAATCAAAGCCTCTAAAAACAACGACGATTTCTTCGAGCTGATGCGCGGCAAATAAACGCGCCGCCCGCATTAATGCGAAATGCCGTCTGAAGCCTGAAAATCGGGTTTCAGACGGCACTTTCATTCACACGGTCGGCGCAGCTCCTCCCTCCCCCCGTTAACGGCGCAACCGTCGGCAGTGTCCGTGTCCGCTTGCCGAAAGCGCGGCCTTTGCAAAGCCGGCTTGAACGCATCCGTACCGGCAATGAAAACCGATGCGGGAACTTGATTCAAGGTTGCGCCGAACCGCGCTCATTTTTGTATAAATTTGGGGCTGTCCTAGATAACTAGGGAAATTCAAAT
>NZ_KV815399.1:0-24089 GCF_001814225.1 Neisseria sp. HMSC070F02
GAAATGAGAAATGAGAAATGAGAAATGAGAAATGCCTCCGATATAATCGGAGGCATTTTGAATTGGCACGCCCACGGGGAATCGAACCCCGGTTACCGCCGTGAAAGGGCGATGTCCTAACCGCTAGACGATGGGCGCATATTGTATTTTCTTACTGGCGCACCCGGAGCGATTCGAACGCCCGACCCTCTGGTTCGTAGCCAGATACTCTATCCAACTGAGCTACGGGTGCAGCACAATCACTTGTTCAAGTGATTAAGAAAGCGTAATAATACGGATTTATCTGAGTTCTGTCTATTGTTTTAGACTTTTATTTTTAGTTATTTTTTAACTGATTGATTTTAAAATAAACTATTTTTCGACGCAAGTTGCAGCAATTCTGCCGCATGTTGCCGCGTCGTATCGGTAATGACTTCTCCGCCCAACATACGGGCAACCTCTTCGACCCGTTGGATTTCATCCAATATACTGATTTCGCTGACGGTTTGCTCTCCCTCGCTGTGCTTGCGCACTCGCCAGTGGTTTTCGCCGCAGGATGCGACTTGCGGAAGATGGGTAACGGCAAGCACCTGATGTTTTCTGCCCAACGCACGTAATGCCTTGCCGACCATTTCAGCCACTCCCCCTCCAATACCGGTATCGACCTCATCAAAAATCAGGGTGGGAACTTGGGTATATTGGCTGGCAACAACCTGTAAGGCAAGGCTGATACGCGCCAATTCGCCGCCGGAGGCAACTTTATTCAGCGGACGGGGCGGATTGCCTTTGTTGGCGGCAACTTGAAATTGAACCTGCTCCAAACCGTGTGCCGTCGGCGACGAGGGCAACAGGACGATGTCGAAACGTGCACCTTTCATGGCAAGGTGTTGCATATGCTCGGTCGTTTCGCCGCTCAAACGCTCTGCCGCCTGATGGCGCATGGCAGAAAGGATGTGGGCAGCTTCCTGATATTCGGCAAAATTGTGGGCAACATTATGCTCGAGCGCGTCCAAATCGGCGGCAGCTTGCAGGCTTTGCAGGCGTTCTTCGATTTCTGCCAACTTGGCAGGCAACTCTTCAGGCTCGATCCGGTATTTCCGCGCCATCCCCATCAGCTCGCCCATACGCTGCTCTTGTGCGGCAAGTTCGTTGGGATTGATGTCGCTGCGACCTGCCACATCGCGCATATTGGCACTGATTTCGCCCAATTCGGCTTCGATGCTTGCCAACATATTCAGGCTCTCGGCAAAGCGCGGCTCGATGTTTTGCAGATTGGCCAATAGTTTTTGACATTGATAGATATGGCGTTGGATGCCGTTGTCGCCGTCAATCTTGCTTCCGACTTCTTCGGCAGCCTGCAACAGCTCGGCAGAATGGGCAAGGCTGTCGTGGCTTTGGCTGAGGGCTTCCCATTCGCCTTGTTTAATGTCCAACTGATTCAATTCGTTAAACTGCCATTCCAGACGCTCTTGTTCGAGTGCAATGTTTTCTGCCTGTTCCTGCGCTTCCTGCAATGCTTTTTTTGAGTTTGCCCAGTTTTGATAAAGCTGCCTGACGGTTTCCGCCTGCGCCCTGCTGCCCGCAAATGCGTCCAACAATTCGCGCTGGGCGGCTTCCTGATTAAGCGAATGATGGGCGTTTTGCCCATGGATGTCGATAAGCTGGCTGCCGACGGCTTTGAGTTGCGCCAAGGTAGCGGCCTGATTGTTGATAAAGCTGCGGCTTTTGCCTTTGGCATCGATAATGCGGCGGATACTGAGTTCTTCTTCTCCGTCGTTTAAAAGCCCCTGTTCATACAATTCTGCTTTTAAAACAGGTAAATGGGAAATATCAAACAACGCCGACAACTGCGCTTCTTTTGCGCCGCTGCGGACTTGGCTGTAATCGGCTTTATCGCCCAACAGCAGACCAATCGCATCCAAAGTAATGGACTTGCCCGCGCCAGTTTCTCCGGTCAATACGGTAAAGCCGCTTTGAAAATCCAGATTCAGATTTTCGACAATGACAAAATCACGCAAAGAAAGTGTTAGAAGCATCGTGAGGATTCCTTAGCAATTCTACCGACAAAAGCAATATCAACTTTAGATATACGAATTATAACTAAGATTTTTTAAATTAAAAATAAGTTTTTCCTTAATTTTGCTTAGTGCTTGTTTTTATCTGCTTATTTGTTGAAATGCCGTCTGAAGCAATGTGCGTTTCAGACGGCATTTGGAATTTCAGTTGGGCAGGGTATCGGACGGTACGGCTTCCGGCTCTTCTTCATCCGTAGGCGGCATTTCCATTAAATCGGGTAAAACCAGTTCGCCCAGTTCGGTCAGCGGCGGAAGTTCTTCCAGACCGTCCAAGCGCAAATCGCTGAGAAAAGTTGCCGTTGTCGCCCACAATGCGGGTTTTCCCAATGTGTCCCGATGTCCGATGACTTCAATCCACCCCCGATCCTGCAAGGTCTGCATCACGTTCTGCGACACCGCCACACCGCGTATGCCTTCGATGTCGCCGCGCGTTACGGGCTGCTGGTAGGCGATAATCGCCAGTGTTTCCATCACGGCGCGGGAGTAGCGCGGCGCACGCTGTTCTTGCAGGCTGCCCAGCCGCTCGAATGCCGTCTGAACAATCTGAAAACGCCAGCCCTCTTGCGTATGCACCAGTTGCAACGCCCTATCCTGCCAACGCGTTTTCAACTGCGCCAACACATCAATCAGTTTGTCCTGCGACAGTGGCGGCACACACAATTCGCGCATAGATTTTTCGGTCAGCGGTTCGGTTTGGGTCAGCAGTGCGGCTTCAATCAGCGCGTCGGGAGAAATTTTGTCGGTCATACGGGTATCCGTGCTGAAACGGCATGGGTTTGGATATGCCGTCTGAAATCGGTTGGAGTAGAGAGAAGCTGCCTGAAAAATATTTTTCAGACGGCATTCTTTATGCTTCCGAAGGCTTCTTCCCTTTACGCTCTGCTTTTCTGGCTTCGCGTATGGCTTTGAGTTCGGCTTCTTTCTGACGGGCTTTTTTGAGCCAAGTTTCCCATTGGTTCGGCGTTTCGAGGGTGATTCTGCCGATTTTGCCTTCACGGAAGTCGGTGAGGATGTTTTCGGCGGCTTTTTGGTAGTTGATCCGTCCGCCGCTGAGGACTGCGCCGCGTTTTTTGGCTATCCATTCGAGCCAAACGTTTTCGTCCCAGTGGCTGCTGGGGTCTTTGTCGGCTTGGTAGCGTTCTTGCAACATAGGGAGGTAGTGGCGGCGGAGGTAGTCTAAAAGTTCGAGGGCGACTTCTTCTTCGTCCAATGCGTTGCGTCCGACTGCGCCGCCGGCGGCGAGGTTGTAGCCGCTTTCTTCGACAATGATTTTCGGCCACAGCATTCCGGGGGTGTCGTACAGCCAGAAGTCGTCGGCAAGGAAAAGGCGTTGTTCGGCTTTGGTGATGCCGGGTTCGTTGCCGGTTTTGGCGGATTTTTTGCCTATCATGCCGTTGATGAGGGTGGATTTGCCGACGTTGGGAATGCCGCAAATCAAGACGCGCAAGGGTTTGTCTATGCCTTGCCGATGGGGAATCATCGCGCGGCAGGCTTGGGTGATTTTGCCGTGTGCGCCGGTTTCGGAGGAATCGAGGGCAATGGCGCACGTGTCGGGGCGGCTGTTGTAGTGGTCAAGCCAGACCTTTGTGCGTTCGGGGTCGGCAAGATCTTGTTTGTTTAGGATTTTAAGTTTGGGTTTGCCTTTGGAAAGCTGGGCAAGCAGGGGGTTTTCGCTGGAGGCGGGCATTCGCGCATCCAGCATTTCAATCACCATGTCTACGCTTTTGGCGCGCTCGGCGATGGCTTTTTTCGCTTTGTTCATATGGCCGGGAAACCATTGGATTGCCATGTCTTTCCTTTCTTCTCAATATTTGAAATGCCGTCTGAAACAGAAAATCGGGTTTCAGACGGCATCATCGTTCAACGGGATTAGCGGCTCGGCAGGTTTTGCGCCTGTCTGTGCCGTATCAGCAATTCATAACGCCCTTTCAACCTTCGGGCGAGTTTTTCGACAATATAGACCGAACGGTGCTGTCCTCCCGTGCAACCGATGGCGACGGTAACGTAGCTCCTGCTTTCATCCTCCAAACGCGGTAACCAATGCGTAACAAACCTTTCGATGTCGTCAACCATTTCCTGCACAAGCGGCTGTCCGTCCAAATAATCCCAAACGGGCTTGTCCATACCGGTGTAAGGCCTCAACTCGGGATCGTAATACGGGTTGGGCAGACTGCGCATATCGAACATAAAATCCGCGTTGTTCGGCACACCGTATTTGAACCCGAAGGACTCCAAAATCACCAGCAGCCCGGTACGTTCGACCTTCAGCCACTGCCGGACTGCATGGCGGAGCTGTTGGGCATTCATCTTGGAAGTGTCGATACAATAGGCGATTTCTTTAAGCGGGAACAGCCATTCCCGTTCTTTCTTTAAGCTTTCCAACAGGGTCATATCCTGATTGCTCAGAGGATGTCCTCGCCTGGTTTCGGAAAACCGGCGGACCAACACGCTTTCTTCCGCCTCGACAAACAAAACTTCAACCCTGTGCCCCAGTCCGCGCAGAGAGGCAATCTGTTCCCGCGCCTGTCCGATGTCAATGCCGGAACGTACATCGACGCTGACCGCCAATTCGGTTTCGTCCGCACGCTCGATATGATACGACACCAGCGCGGGCAACATTTCCAAGGGCAGGTTGTCCACGCAGAAATAACCCGAATCTTCCATTTGGCGCAGTGCGACGGATTTGCCCGAACCGGACAACCCGCTAATCAGGACGATTTTCATGATTCTGTTCGTTTTCTTTAAGTTGCGTCTGATGGCGTTCCAAAAATTCGCGCGTACTGTCCTTACCGCGCAACTGCAAAATGTAATTGCGTACCGCCGCCTCAACCAAAACGGCGAGGTTGCGTCCGACGGCGACGGGCAGCGTAACCGAACGGACGTTGACGTTGAGGATGGATTCGGTTTCGGTGCGGATACTCAACCGGTCGAGCTGCTTCATATACTCGTCGTCTGCCTCGACCAAATTGATAATGAGTTGCAGGATTTTTTTGGGGCGGATGGAAGTTTCGCCGAAAATATGGCGGATATTGAGTATCCCCAAGCCGCGCACTTCCAAAAAATCACGCAGCATAGGCGAACAACGCCCTTCCAATGTTTCCGGACCGATGCGGAACAGCTCGACCGCATCGTCGGCAATCAGGCTGTGGCCGCGCGAAATCAGTTCCAACGCCAATTCGCTCTTGCCCAAGCCGGAATGTCCGGTAATCAGCACGCCGATTTCAAACACATCGAGAAATACGCCGTGTTTGACGGACGATGCCGCCAGGGTGCGTTGCAGGTAAATCCGCAACACGTCCATCAGATAGGGGCTTTCGAGTTTGGAAGTCAGCAGTGGAATATCGTTTTTATGGCAATAGTCGCGCAGCCCCGGGGAAACCGGCAAGCCGTTTGCCACAATAACCAAAGACATAGAAATGTCGAACAGGTCGCCGAACTGATAACCCGTTTCCCCCGATTCGAGACGGTTCAGATATTCCGATTCCGCCAAACCGACCACTTGGATTTGGTTGGGGTGGATGAAATTCAGGTGTCCGACCAAAGCGAGGACGGGCTTGTCCGCCTCTACGCCGATACGGTTGTCCGCACCCGAATTGCCGGCGGCCCAGGCAAGTTGTAACTTGTATTGGTTGTCGTCAAACAGTCGGCGGACGGAAATACTGGGCATATTATTCTTCAGTCAAAATGGCGCGGGCTTCTTCCGCAGAAGAAACCGTCATCAGCGATTCGCGGATGCTTTTTTGGGAAAACTTGCCGGCCAGTTTGGATAAGACTTCCAAATGTTCGCCAGTTGCGTTTTCCGGCACCAGCAAGATAAAAATCAGGGAAACCGGCTTGCCGTCCGGTGCGTCAAATCCGACGGGTTCGCGCGTGCGGATGAACGCGCCCGTCGCCTGCTTCACGCCGGCATGACGGCCGTGCGGGATGGCAACGCCCTGCCCCAAACCGGTCGAACCGAGTTTTTCACGGGCAAAAAGACATTCGAAAACATCAGCATGGGACAATGAGGATTCGCGTTCCAAAAGCAGGCCCGCTTCCTCAAACAGCCTTTTTTTACTGCCCACCTCCATATCCAAAACAATATGGGACAAAGGCAAAATTTCGCCGATAAGGCTCATAAGCTTCTCTTTTCAGACATCGCAAAACAGAAAGATTGTACCGACTGCTAGGGCAAATCTCAATCCCGCATACGGTACGGGCTGACATAACACAGCGTTTTAAAAACATATTTTAACGCTTTTCGGCACAGATAGAAATGCCGTCCAAAGCAGTTTACGGCTCTTCAGACGGCATTGCCCTGCCTTATTTCGCGAAAAACGTATGGGCAAAAATGGCGGTAAACCACACCCAACCAATTCTGTTGTTTGCCAAAAACGTTTCAAAACAGATTTGCCGGACGCGGCTTTTGATGGCGGCATATTGGCGGTATTGCAGCAGCAGGACGATGGGGATTGCCGTCCAATATGCCCATGCCGCACCGATAACCGCACCCAATACTGCCATCAGCAGGGTAAAGCCGCCATGACACAGCATAACGGCGGCGATGTCGTAACGCCCGAACGTGACGGCGGAGGTTTTGATGCCGATTTTCAAATCGTCTTCTTTGTCCGCCATTGCATAAACCGTGTCATACGCCAGAGTCCATAACACATTGGCGGCAAAGAGTATCCACGCTTGAGGCGGCACGTTTCCGGCAACGGCGGCAAACGCCATCGGGATACCGAAGGAAAAGGCAAGCCCGAGATAGAGTTGGGGAATCGGAAAAAAGCGTTTGGTAAACGGGTAAGTCAGCGCAAGAAACAGCGCGGGCAGGCTCATCAGCCATGTCAGATGATTCAGCGGAATCAGGCACAATGCGGCAAGCAGGCACAAAAATGCCGTCAGCAGCAGCGCTTCTTTTTTTCCGACCCGACCCTGTGCGAACGGACGGTTTTTGGTGCGCTCGACAGCACCGTCAAAATCGCGGTCGGCAAAATCGTTGATGACGCAACCGGCACTCCGCATTAAAAACGTGCCGATTGTAAACGCCGCCAATACCGCCAAATCGGGAATGCCGTCTGAAGCCAGCCACAATGCCCAGTAGGTCGGCCACAGCAAAAGCAGCGTCCCAATGGGCTTGTCCGCCCGCATCAGGCGCAGGTACACATCCAAACGATCGGACAGTCGTAAAAATAAAGGGGATTTAGGATTCATATTGCCGCACAGCTTGAAAAAACGGTATTTTATCCGATAAAGCGTTTCAGTTCGGGCAGAAAATACTCGGTCAGCAGCATTTCCTCGCCGTGACGGGAAAACCGAGAACGCCGCGCGGCAAAGTACCGTCCGCATCCTTCGCCGGAAACGGCAAACTCAAACGCCGAACGCGCCCCTTCCAAATCGGCTTGAAACAGACGCTCGCCCAAAGGACGCGTGCCGCAGTCCAAAATGTTTTGCCAAAACGCCGAACCGATACGGCACTCGCTCCTTGCCGCGACAACAGGGATACCGTCCAGCTTCAACAAAACTTCGCGCACCAGCCTCCCTCCGCATTCCGTCTCCAATTCGCCCAGTTTCAGCAGTTCCACCGAAAATGTATGCGGCAAGGCGCGCAATGCGGCGGTCAGCGACCGGGCTTTCAATAACCGGCTCATCGGCAGGTCGATGCCGTCTGAAACGGCGGCGGGCAAGTCGGGCAGCCATTTCCCAAATAGGTGTTCCATATTTTTCCCAATCTTTATACCGCGTCTGTTTTTGCCAACTCCATCCATTCCGCTTCGGAAAAATCGGCTTTCAGACGGCATTTCAAGTAGTTCAGGCTGTCTTGGGCGATGTGTGCGTCGCGGCTGTCGTGGATGTGGTTGAACACGAGGCTGTACAAGCGAATGCCGTATTGTTTGAGCGCTGCGAAACTGAGTAAAGTGTGGTTGATACTGCCAAGCCGTCCGCTGGTAACGAGGATGACGGGATAGCCTTGCTGACGGATATAATCAATGGTTAACAGGTTTTCCGTCAGCGGAACCATCAATCCGCCCGCGCCTTCGACCAAAACGACTTCGTACTGCGCCGCCAATTCTTGTGTGGCGGTACGGATTTTGTCCAAGTCCAAATCCCTGCCATCCAGACGGGCGGCAAGGTGGGGCGAGGCGGGATAGCTGAAGATTTCGGGCATGGTCAGACGCTGTTCATCGGCTTCCTGCATGGGTATGCCCATGATTTTGCGGTGAACGGCGATGTCTTCGGCGATGTCTTGGCAACCGGTTTGCACGGGCTTTTGCGTGATCACGCTTTTGCCCTGCTGCAACAATTGTTTTGCCAACATACCGGTGGCGACGGTTTTGCCGATGTCCGTGTCTATGCCGCTGACGAAGTAAACGCCTTTCATTTGCTGTGTTCCTTCAAGATTTGCACGGTTTTGTCGGCAAGTTTGGTCAAAACGCCGTCTGAAATGATGTAAGGCGGCATCAGATAAACCAACCTGCCGAACGGGCGCACCCAAATGCCCTGCGCCACGCAATCCGCTTGAAAACGCGCCATATCCACGCCTTTTTCCAACTCGATCACGCCGATGGCGCCCAAAACGCGCACGTCTTTCACACCACGAATGTCCCACGCGGTTTTCAGACGGCATTTTAAGATGCTTTCAATGCGGCGGATATTTGCCTGCCAGTCTTGAGACAAAAGCAGTTTGACCGAAGCGCAGGCAACGGCACACGCCAGCGGGTTTGCCATAAACGTCGGGCCGTGCATAAACACGCCCGCTTCGCCGCGCGAAATCGTTTCGGTAACTTTTTGCGAAGTGATTGCTGCCGCCAGCGTCATATAGCCGCCGCTCAAACCCTTGCCGATGCACATAATATCCGGCACGACCTCCGCGTGTTCGCAGGCAAACATCTTGCCCGTGCGCCCGAATCCGGTGGCGATTTCATCAAAAATCAAAACGATATCAAACTCGTCGCACAAATCGCGCAATCCGCGAAGATACTGCGGATGATAAAAATACATGCCGCCCGCGCCCTGCACGACCGGTTCCAAAATAAAGGCGGCAATGTCCGTATGATGCGCTTCAAACAAGGCGCGGACAGGCTGCAAATCCGCCTCGTCCCATTCATCGTCGAAACGGCTTGTCAGGTTATCGACAAAATAACGCTGCGGCAACGCGCTGCCGAAAATATGGTGCATCCCCGTTTCCGGATCGCAGACGGACATCGCGTTCCAAGTATCGCCGTGATACCCGCGCCGCACCGTCGCCATATTTTGTTTTGCACGCAAACCCCGCGCCTGCTGGTATTGCACCGCCATCTTCAACGCGACTTCCACCGAAACCGAACCCGAATCCGCATAAAAAATACGATCCAGCCCCTGCGGCAAAATCCCGACCAACAATTTGCCCAGCTCCACCGCCGGCTCATGCGTCAAACCGCCGAACATCACATGCGACATCTGTTTCATCTGCGTCTCAACCGCCTGATTCAAAACGGGATGATTGTAACCGTGTATCGCACACCACCAAGACGACATCCCGTCAATCAGCCGCGTGCCGTCCGCCAATTCGATAAACACCCCTTCTGCACGTTTGACAGGATAAACGGGAAGCGGATCGGTCATGGAAGTATAGGGATGGAGCAGATGGGTACGGTCGAAATCAAGCAATGATGATGTGTGTTGATGTTCAGACGGCATAAGTTTCTCTCTTTTCTTATTGCTGCATTCAAACGCAAAACGCGTATTCTACTCCGACAGACCGCTTCCCACACCTTTCCATCCGTTTCGGGCGCAAAACCGCGAAACAAATCGTTCCGCAACATAAGCGCACACCGTTTCGCATTCCTCAAGCCCGATTGGAATCAGACGGCCCAACGCCCAATACCGTTTCACGCAGCCTCCGCCCAACGCTTCAATCAGTCATAGACAAAACGGCAATCCATACGATACAGATCATAGCAACAGCCATCGCAACAACGTTGGCAAAATCAGGGGACTCCGACATTGGCGCATAGCATCTGCCGATGCACGGCTCCTCATTCGGCTCTATGAATACCATACCCATCACAAAATCCACCGCCAAAACCAGGCACGGCTTCTTATACTTATGATAGATTTCCACCATCCTGTCCCATATATACCAAACATTCATACCGTATATCCCGCAGGCAACAAATTCCGATTGAAGGTTACAGCCCTATTTTATAGTGGATTAACAAAAATCAGGACAAGGCAACGAAGCCGCAGACAGTACAAATAGTACGGAACCGATTCACTTGGTGCTTAGCACCTTTAGAGAATCGTTCTCTTCGAGCTAGGGCGAGGTAACGCCGTACTGGTTTTTGTTAATCCACTATATTTTCAAACCGGAAAAATGCCGTCTGAACCTTCAGACGGCATTCCATTCACATTTATTCGTCTTTTTTGTGTTCGATGGCGTTTCGGGAACGATTGCCGCCGTAAGGCTCTTCAACCGTATATTCCCCCTCGATAATATCGTCATCGCGGGAAAAGCCCTCTTTTCTGCCCGATTGGTTCATGTTGAAAAAATTTTCCGCACCTCCTGCCTGCAACACTGCACCTCCCTTAAACGGCAGCAGCAGCAATACCGCCAACACCGAGGATACGAATCCCGGACTCATCAGACACACCGCCGCCACCGTATAACGGATAGGCCACAACATCTGATAAACGGATACCCTCCCGCCGCTTCTCATTGCCGCGCCCGCCAATAAAAGACCGGACAGCCCCGTATGCCTGAGCATCAGCACGCCGGCGGCAAAGGTTGCCGCCATTAGAAACAGCGTCCAACCGCCGCCCAACCAATCGGCAACCCACACAATCGACATAATCTCCAAAAACAGCAGCACCAAAAAACCGATACCGAAAAATCTCATTGACCGTCATCCTTATATTTAAGTAAACAGCAAACCGCCCGAACAGGACTCCAAGCGAGCTGCCTGTAAATGATTACAAAACCATGTGCTTCAAGCCGAAACAATGTGAAATCACGCAATATAGTGGATTAACAAAAACCAGTACAGCGTTGCCTCGCCTTAGCTCAAAGAGAACGATTCTCTAAGGTGCTGAAGCACCAAGTGAGTCGGTTCCGTACCATCTGTACTGTCTGCAGCTTCGTCGCCTTGTCCTGATTTTTGTTAATCCACTATAATTATTTTTTAGCGTGTAAAACAAAACCGGCTGCATACCTGCAACCGGCCTCAAATCAGCACAATTCCTTATCCAAATCCGCCAACAGCTCTTTCAGACCGTCTCCGATTTCCTGAAGCGTAACCGGACGGTTGCCGTCCGAACCCGACTCCGCACCTTCTGCATACGGTGCAAACGTGCTCTGCAATTTCAACAGTTTCACCACATCCAAACGGGTGTAGCGTTCGCCGCCGTAACCGACAACCACACCGTGATCATGCTGCCATTGCGCAAAACCATAGGGGCTGATTTGCAACAGTCCGCACAACTCGTCCAGCGTGAAATAGCGTTTTGCGGGAACCTTCAAATCAACGTTGTTTGTCATAGTAGTGTTCCACCATGCTTTTGAGTTTCTGGCTGGCATGGAAAGTTACCACGCGGCGGGCGGTAATCGGCACTTCCTCGCCGGTTTTAGGATTACGACCCGGGCGTTGCGGCTTGTCGCGCAACTGGAAATTTCCGAAACCGGAAATTTTGATTTCTTCGCCGCTTGCCAAAGTGCTGCGGATTTCTTCAAAAAAGAGTTCGACGATTTCTTTGGCATCGTTTTTGGTGACGTTGCTGACTTTGTCTACCAAAATATCGGCCAGTTCTGCTTTAGTGAGAGTCATATGATTACCTTCTGTTGTAACAGTTGTGGATTATTACCAATTTTTATTTAAAATTCAAGCGAATATTTATTTTTTAACTGCGAAGCCGCGCCCCTGCCGCCGTTGCCGCGCCAATCAGTTTTCCGATAAGCGGCTCGACTGCCTCATCCGTCAGCGTGTTTTCCATATCCTGCAAAATCACTTTGACCGCCACGCTCTTCATCCCTTCGGGCAGTCCCGTGCCGCGATACACGTCAAACACGCTGATTTCCTGTACCAACTTGTTTGCCGCGCCTTTCAAGACAAGCAGCAAATCATCATGGCTCATAGCTTCCGGCATCACAAACGCCAAATCGCGGCGCACCGGCTGGAATTTCGATACGACCCGATAGCGCGTTTTCCCGCATTCCAACACGGCCGCCATATCGATTTCAAATACCAGCGGCGCTTGCGGCAGGTCGTATTTTTGCAGCCATTTCGGATGCAGTTCGCCGACAAAGCCGATGACTTTGCCGTCTGAAACGATATTGGCGGCACGTCCGGGATGCAGGGCGGGATGTCCGGTTTTAACGAACTCGACTGCTTTGTTTTTCAACAGATTTTCCACATCTGCCTTAATGTCGTAAAAATCCGCATTGCGCGTTTTCCCACCCCATTGTTCGGGCATTGCCGCGCCGTACCACAGACCGCCGATGCGTTCGTTTTGGACAAACCGGCCGTCTGAACCTTTGCCGAACACGCGGGCGATTTCAAACACGCGCACGCGGTTTTGTTTGCGGTTCAGGTTGTTTTGCAAAATTTCCACCAAGCCGCCGATGAGTGTGGAACGCATCACGGCATATTGCGCCGCCAGCGGGTTTTGCAGGCGGATGGGGTCGGCGTTGGCGGCAAAATCTTGTTCCCACTGCTCGTCAACGAAGGCATAGCTGACCACTTCGCGGTAGCCGTGCGCCGCCATTTCGTTGTAAACGGCAAAACGCGAGCGGCGTGTTTCGGGCAGTTCCAGCATTTTCAGACGGCCTGACGTGTAATCGTCGGGGATGTTTTCATAGCCGTAAACGCGTCCGATTTCTTCAATCAAATCGGCCTCAATTTCGATGTCAAAACGGAAGCTCGGCGCGGTAACGCGGAAGCCTTCCGCCGTTTTCTCGGGCTGCAGGCCCAAGTGTTGCAAAATGGTTTCCACCTGTTCGGCAGGAATGTCCACGCCCAACACGGTTTTCAGACGGTCCAAACGCAGTCCGACCTGCTTGGCTTCGGGCAATTTACCTTGTGCTTCAACCATCTCGCCTGCCGCACCACCGCAAATCTGCAACACCAATTCGGTAGCACGTTCCATGGCATCCGCCTGCAAACGGTAATCCACGCCGCGCTCGAAGCGGAACGACGAATCCGAACCGAAACCGTATTGGCGCGATTTGCCGGCGATGATTTCGGGCGCAAACCAAGCCGCTTCCAGCACGATATTTTGCGTGCCGTCTGAAACCGCGCTCGCCGCGCCGCCCATTAAGCCCGCCAAACTCAACACGCCTTTTTCGTCCGCCACGACCAGCGTGTTTTCAGACAGGGAAACGGTTTTCTCGTTCAGGCATTCCAGCGTTTCCCCTTCGCGCACGCGGCGGATGTGCAGGCTGCCGGAAAGTTTGTCGGCATCAAAAACGTGCATCGGCTGACCGATTTCCAGCATCACATAATTGCCGATGTCCACCAGCGCGGAAATACTGCGGATGCCGCTGCGCTCCAAACGTTGTTTCATCCAATCGGGAGTAGCCGCTTTCGCATTGACATTTTCAATAACGCGGCTGATAAAACGGCCGCAATCGGCAGGCGCGTTAATCTGCACGGGCTGTTTTCGACTGCCCGTGATCGGCGCGGTATGGATTTCGGGCTGCCTGAACGCGCACCCCGTCAATGCGGACACTTCGCGCGCAATGCCCTTAACACTCAAGCAATCAGCGCGGTTAGGCGTAATTTTCAACGTAAACAGCGTATCGTCCAAATCCAAGTATTCACGGATATTGGTACCGACGGGCGCGTCTTCAGGCAGAATGTGCAGGCCGTTCACACCGTCGTCGGGCAGACCGAGTTCGTCGGTGGAACACAACATCCCGTCCGACACCACGCCGCGCATTTTGGTCGGCTTGATTTTGAAATTACCCGGCAAAACGGCACCCGGCAGCGAACACGGCACTTTGATGCCCGCTTTCACATTCGGCGCACCGCACACGATCTGAACCAACCCACCCGTACCCGCATCGACTTGGGTAACGTTCAAACGGTCGGCATCAGGATGTTTTTCAACGGATTTCACTTCGGCAATTACCACACCCGTAAACGCAGGCGCGGCAGTCTCGGCTTCTTCCACTTCCAAGCCGGACATGGTTAACAGATGTTCCAGCTTATCGGAGGAAAGTTCGGTATCGGCTTGGGTTTTCAGCCATGAGTAGGAGAATTGCATGTTATGTTCTCAATTAACTAATTAACTTTAGATTTTCAAGAGCTAGCTAAACCTTTTTGAATGGCTAAGTCCCTATTAATTACTTCTACAGAAATGTTCCATAAAGAAATCAACCGCAAAGTATCTTTCTTATTAAATTCTTGCTTTATTAATTCATTCAATTGCCCAAGATAATTAAGCGGCACATCCGGGATAACCAGTAATAATTTGATTTCTATGCTACCCCATTGCAAATTTGAAAAAGCACTAGGCATAATTGTTTCTTTGATATCTTCTCTGCCTAATATTCCCAAAATTTCAACATTTAATGCATTACACCATTTTTGATAAATCTCTGAAATATATTCATCAAAACGCTCAGGAGATCTTTCTTGATTTGGAATACTTTGTTTTGCCTCAACAAATAACAAATTATCTTCTTGCAGATAGATAAACTCTACTGTCTTAATACCTTCTTGCCTTCTCTTCCGGATATATGGTTCTATATAAAACAGGTTATTTTTTACTAGATTAAAAGTTATACCTGATTCAGTGAGATTTATTATTTCACTCATAAAAACCTAACCAATCCATGCTGTTTCCGGAGATAAAACACCTATTTCTTCTCTGAACAATCGAATAGACTCACCAATAATTTCATTATCCGGCATGCTATTTTGTAAATTTTCCTGCACCCAAGTAGTCTGTTCCTTTTCTTTGCCAGGCATAAAAACAGGAATACTTTCACTATGCTTTCTAGCTAATAAACACAGCTTCTTGATAACAAAATATGAATGCGTACTCATAAAAATCTGTATTCCCAATTTGGATTTAGATAAGGAAAACAGAATTTCTAGAAATTGATTAATTGCTTTCGGATGTAGATTAGCTTCTGGCTCATCAATAAATAAGATTGATCCAGGACTCAAAAACCGATTTCCTAATAGAGTGTCTAATATCCCAATCTTTTTTACCCCCTCTGCTGTAGAATTGATAGAGAAAGTTTGTCTATCTTTTTCATATACCCATGCCTTCTTTTTATCATTGTAGCTAACATAACCGCCAAACAATGCTTCTAGATCCTTTCTAGCTTCCGCTGCCTCAGGGTAATTCCTCCCTTTTGTTGGTTTAATATCCAATGCTTTTACCAAATCAATGTAAGTAGCATCAAAACCAAATCTCTTTTCTTCCTCTGATTTTTTAATTACATCAAATAGTGATAGAACTTCTTTGGGTGGTAAAAAAATAGAGTTAGCGTTTATTCTGGGAGAAAGTTCGTATAGCTCCGGTTTAATTAGCTTTTTGGTAGTTCTACCAAAAGAAAACAAAACTGAAGAACTATCTTCTAAAGTCATACTTAACTTAAGAGGCCGTTCGTTTGGATTTTCTTTTCCTCTTGTAACTAAATCACCAATTTCCTCTACTTGGAACGTCCAATATAGCTTATCTCGCAATTCCTCAGAAAAATCACGAATATTCTTTCCTTTATGAGCTTCCTCATGACTTTTTAAAACACTATATAATGCCTTTAAAATAAAAGTTTTCCCTTTGCTATTTTCTGCAATAATTAAATTTATTTTCCCTAAATTATCAGCCTTCAATAAGCTAATCGGCCCGAAATTTTCAAGCCAAAATGATTTAATCATATAATCCCCCTAATATATATCAACAATATTTGTACAAGACACATTGTGAAAAGACAGCAACCACAGCACCATAGTAAACGCATAGCAGGCGGATAATGGAGCGACATAGCGTTTCATGATTTAGCTTTCTGAGGTAGGCACAGGCTGCTTTTTTCATTTTTAGGCAGCCTACACAATCATTTTACAAACTGCTTCAAAAAATTCAAATCGTTATCAAAAAACAAGCGCAAATCGTTCACGTTGTAACGCAGCATCGCGAAACGGTCGAGACCGATACCGAAAGCGAAACCGGTGTATTTTTCGGGATCGATATTCACATTTCTCAACACGTTGGGATGCACCATACCGCAGCCGCCGACTTCCAGCCATTTGCCGTTTTCGCCCATAATGTCGATTTCGGCAGACGGTTCGGTGAACGGGAAGAAAGACGGGCGGAAACGTACTTGCAAATCATCGCGTTCAAAGAAGCGACGGATAAAATCCGTGAACACTGCTTTTAAGTCGGCAAAAGTTACGCCCTCTTCTACCCACAAACCTTCCGCCTGATGGAACATAGGCGAGTGCGTGGCATCGCTGTCCACACGGTAAACGCGGCCGGGGGCGATAATGCGGATGGGCGGCTCTTTTTTATCGAGCATATAGCGGATTTGAATCGGGGAAGTGTGCGTACGCAAAACATCACCGTTTTCAACGTAAAACGTATCCTGCATCGCACGGGCAGGATGGTTTGCAGGGATGTTCAGGGCTTGGAAATTGTGAAAATCGTCTTCGATTTCAGGCCCGTCCGCCACTTCGAAACCCATTCCGTGAAAGAGTTCGACCACACGTTGCAAGGTCAGGGTTACGGGATGCAGGCTGCCGCCTTCCTGAGCGCGTCCGGGCAGGGTAATGTCGAGGGCTTCGGCGGCAAGTCGGGCTTGCAGCTTGGCTTCGTTGAGGGCATCGCGTTTGGCATTAAAAGCCGTCTGAAACCGGTTTTTGCATTCATTGATATGCGCACCTATGGTTTTGCGCTCTTCAGGCGACATTTGCCCCAAAGTTTTCAGAAGTCCGGTCAACTCGCCGGTTTTGCCAAGATAACGGGCTTTGATTTGTTCTAGAGCGTTGAAGTCTTGCGCAGCTTCTACTGCGGCAATGCCTTCTGCAACGATGCGGTTTACATTTTCCATAATATCAAGTCTGTCAATTAATGATATGCCACCTGAAACAACGAGGCCGCCTGTATAGCCTGACATATCAGACTCTTCAGACGACCTTATTTTCTTCACGGTCAATCCATTGGATAAATTTTCTGTATAGTGGATTAAATTTAAACCAGTACGGCGTTGCCTCGCCTTGCCGTACTATCTGTACTGTCTGCGGCTTCGTCGCCTTGTCCTGATTTAAATTTAATCCACTATATTTTAACGCAAATTTATTTAAAAAAATAGACTTTAAAGAAAGAAAATCAATCACATAGAATTTCTGCAAACAAAGAAAAAAGGAAGCCGCAGCTTCCTTTTCAATTTTTTGGATTAAGCAGCCAAAGCAGCTTTGGCTTTTTCAACCAATTGTGCAAAAGCGGCTTTATCGAACACGGCCAAATCAGCCAATACTTTGCGGTCGATTTCGATAGAGGCACGTTTCAGACCATTCATAAATTTGCTGTAAGACAACCCGTTTTCACGCGCACCTGCATTGATACGGACAATCCACAATTGACGGAATTGGCGTTTGCGTTGGCGGCGGTCGCGGTATGCGTATTGGCCGGCTTTCATTACCGCCTGCTTGGCAACGCGGTAAACGTTTTTACGACGGCCGCGATAGCCTTTGGCTAACGCGAAGATTTTTTGGTGACGGGCACGGGCGGTAACACCGCGTTTTACGCGTGGCATATTCTAAACTCCTTAAGCGTAGGGTAACATTTTAGCAACAGAAGCCAAATCGCGATCATTTACCATAGAGGTACCGCGCAGTTGGCGTTTGTTTTTGGTGGTCTTTTTAGTCAAGATGTGGCGTTTGAACGCATGAGCGCGTTTCACACCGCCGTTACCCAGTACTTTAAAGCGTTTTTTCGCGCTAGACTTGGTTTTCATTTTAGGCATGGGAAAACTCCATTCGTTATCGGATAAGGCATTAGGGGGTTTTAAAACATCGGTTTCAAACACTTGAACCCACAATGCCACGGTTTTTTGCCGCAATTGAAAACTTACTCCGAAGCGGCAATCGGAGTAAGCGGAGAATTATAGCTTTATTTTTTCTTCGGCGCAATCATCATCACCATTTGGCGACCTTCCATTTTGGGAAAGGACTCGATTTGCGCCACTTCAGCCAAATCTTCTTTCACACGTTCCAAAAGTTGCGCGCCGAGTTGCTGGTGAGCCATTTCACGGCCGCGGAAACGCAATGTCACTTTGACTTTATCGCCGTCGGCAAGGAAGCGGTTGATGTTGCGCATCTTGATTTGATAATCGCCCTCATCCGTACCCGGACGGAATTTGATTTCCTTGATTTGCACCTGCTTTTGGTTTTTCTTGGCTTCGTCGCGTTTCTTGGCCTGCTGGTATTTGTATTTACCGTAATCCATCAGTTTGCACACAGGCGGTTTAGCAGTTGGGGAAATCTCTACCAAATCGACATCCTGCCCTTCGGCCATAGCCAAAGCTTCACGAACTGAAACAACACCAAGCTGTTCGCCTGACTCACTGATTAAACGCACTTCTTTGGCGGTAATTTCGCCGTTGATTCGTGCTTCGCGTTCTTGAGCGATGATGAATACTCCTATAAAAATTAATGATTGACGAGGGCATCAGTGATTTCTTGCTGCAATTGCGCAATGAAATCATCCAAATCCAAAGAACCCAAATCTTCTGCTTTGCGGCGTACCGCCACTTTGTTTTCCTGCTTCTCCTTATCGCCGACAACGATTTGATAAGGGAAACGGTATTGGCTGTTGTCGCGGATTTTGTAACCGATTTTTTCGTTACGCAAATCCAACTCGGCGCGGAATCCTGCCGCCTGCAATTTGGCAGCCACTTCCCGACAATAATCTGCCTGATTTTCGGTAATATTCATAATCACCATTTGAACCGGAGCCAACCATAACGGGAAAGAGCCTGCATGGTTCTCAATCAGAATGCCGATAAATCGCTCCAAAGAACCTAAAATGGCGCGATGCAACATAACAGGTCGCGAGCGGTCGTTGTTTTCGGTTACATATTCTGCACCCAAGCGTTCCGGCAAGACGAAATCCAGTTGTAATGTACCGCATTGCCAAGAACGACCCAAGGCATCTCTGACATGATATTCGATTTTAGGCCCGTAAAACGCACCCTCGCCCGGCAATTCGCCCCATTCCACGCCGCAGGCAGTCAATGCCTCGCGCAAACCCTGCTCTGCCTTATCCCACACGTCATCTGAACCTGCACGTTTTTCAGGGCGAAGAGAAAGCTTGACGGATACATCATGGAAACCGAACTGTTTGTAGATGCGAACCAACAATTCATTGAACGCACGGGCCTCGCTGACGATTTGGTCTTCGGTACAGAAAATATGCGCATCATCCTGCACAAATCCACGGACCCGCATCAGACCATGCAATGCACCGCTCGGCTCGTTGCGGTGGCAGGAACCGAATTCCGCCAAACGCATCGGCAAATCTCGATACGAACGCAAACCGTTGTTAAAAATTTGAACATGACCCGGACAGTTCATCGGTTTAACCGCATATTCGCGTTTTTCCGAACTGGTTACGAACATATTATCTTTGTAGTTGTCCCAATGGCCGGATTTTTCCCAAAAGGTTTTATCCATGATTTGAGGCGTTTTGACCTCTTTATAACCGGCGGCGTTCAGCTCTTTACGCATATGCTGTTCAATCACTTGCCACAAAGCCCAGCCTTTAGAATGCCAAAACACCATGCCCGGCGCTTCGTCTTGCAGGTGGAACAAATCCAATTGCTTGCCCAATTTGCGGTGGTCGCGCTTTTCGGCTTCTTCGATACGTTGAATATAGGCTTTCAACTCGTCTTTTGTCGCCCAAGCCGTACCGTATATGCGTTGCAGCATTTCATTGTTGCTGTCGCCGCGCCAGTATGCGCCCGCCAACTTGGTCAGTTTGAAGTTTTTCAGGAAACGGGTATTCGGAACGTGCGGACCGCGGCACATATCGACATATTCCTGATGATGATACATCCCCATCGCTTCCACTTCGGACATATCGTCAATCAGGCGCAGTTTGTATTCTTCGCCGCGCTCTTGAAAAATTTTAATCGCCTCCGCACGCGGAGTCATGATTTTGACCACATCATAGTCTTGGGCAATCAATTCTTTCATACGCGCTTCAATGGCGGCAACATCTTCCGGTGTAAACGGTTTTTCCGTGGCGATGTCGTAATAAAAGCCCTCTTCAATGACGGGGCCGATAACCATTTTTGCATTAGGATAGAGTTGCTTGACGGCATGCCCGACAAGATGCGCGCAGGAATGGCGGATGATTTCGATGCCTTCCTGATCTTTCGGAGTAATGATTTGAACAGCAGAATTTTCAACAATCGGGTCGCACGCATCGACCAATTTGCCGTTTACCCTGCCTGCCACCGCCGCCCTCGCCAAACCGACACCGATAGACGCAGCAATTTGAGCCACGGTAACGGGGGATTCGTATTGGCGGACTGAGCCGTCCGGCAAGGTAATGTTCAACATCAAAAAGCTCCAAAACATTAAAAAATAACGGCATAAATGCCGTTATGGGAATTTGGTAGGCACGATTGGATTCGAACCAACGACCCCCACCATGTCAAGGTGGTGCTCTAACCAACTGAGCTACGTGCCTTCTAAAGAATTTTTGCATTTTATCGGGTCGTTTTAATTTTTGCAAGAGGTATGTGCATTTCTTTATGCAACATTGTGGCAAGATTTGGGGATGTCGTCTGAAAAACCGTGGGAATTCATTTATAATGCCGTCTTTTAAAACATATTTCGCCCCCTGTCGCCCAACTGACATTCAATCTTATGCTTAAATTTACCTTACACAAAAAAGACGGATACGCCCGACGCGGCACGCTGGAGTTGAACCACGGCAAAATTGAAACGCCGGTATTTATGCCTGTCGGTACTTACGGCTCGGTTAAGGCGATGAACCCGCAAAACCTGCACGACATCAAGGCGCAAATTATTTTGGGCAACACTTATCATTTGTGGCTGCGTCCGGGCTTGGAGGTCGTCGAACAGTTTGGAGGGCTTCACGGCTTTATCGGCTGGGACAAACCGATTCTGACCGACTCGGGCGGTTTTCAGGTTTTTTCTTTGTCGGATATGCGCAAGCTGACGGAAGAAGGCTGTACGTTCAAAAGCCCGATCAACGGCGACAAGCTGTTTTTATCGCCTGAAATTTCCATGAAAATCCAAACGGTTTTGAACTCGGACATCGCGATGCAGCTGGACGAATGCACGCCGGGCGAAGCAACGCGCGAACAGGCGAAAAAATCGCTGCAAATGAGCCTGCGCTGGGCGGAACGGAGCAAAAAAGCCTTTGAAGATTTGAAAAACCCGAACGCGCTGTTCGGCATCGTGCAAGGCGCGATGTATGAGGATTTGCGCGAAGAATCGCTGCGCGGTTTGGAACAGTTTGATTTTCCCGGCCTTGCCGTCGGCGGCTTGTCCGTCGGCGAACCCAAGCCCGAAATGTACCGTATGCTGCGCGCCGTCGGTCCGATACTGCCTGAACACAAACCGCATTACCTGATGGGCGTAGGCACGCCGGAAGACCTCGTGTACGGCGTGGCGCACGGCATCGATATGTTCGACTGCGTGATGCCCACCCGCAATGCACGCAACGGCTGGCTGTTCACCCGTTTCGGCGATTTGAAAATCAAAAACGCCAAACACAAGCTCGACAAGCGTCCGATAGACGAAAGCTGCACCTGCTACGCCTGCCAAAACTTCAGCCGCGCCTACCTGCACCATCTGCACCGCGCCGGCGAAATCTTGGGCGCACAGCTCAACACCATCCACAACCTGCATTTCTACCAAGTCATTATGGCGGAAATGCGCGAAGCCGTCGAACAAGGCAAATTTGCCGACTGGCAGGCGCAATTCCACGAAAACCGCGCGCGCGGCACAGACTGATTCCCGGCAATGCCGTCTGAAGCCGCTTCAGACGGCATTTTGCCGCTTTACCCTACCCGCACTATTTTTCAGAAACCGATCATGCTTCCATTCCTTCCAGAACCCTCCCTTTCCTATACGCAACAAAACCGTACCGCCGTTTTGCTGTTGAACCTCGGCACGCCCGACGCGCCGACCGCGCAGGCGGTACGACCTTATCTGAAGTCCTTTCTGACCGACCGGCGCGTCGTCGAACTGCCCAAATGGCTGTGGTATCCCATTCTGCATGGTCTGGTACTGACGCTCCGCCCCAAAAAAAGCGCGCACGCCTATGAAAAAATCTGGTTTAAGGAAGGTTCGCCCTTAGAAGTTTACACAGCACGCCAAGCTGCCGCGCTTGCCAAACGTATGCCCGACCTCATCGTCCGCCACGCCATGACCTACGGCAATCCTTCGGTGGCAGACGTATTGTCGGAACTGAAGGCGCAAGGCGCGGGCAGACTGCTGGTCATCCCGATGTACCCGCAATATGCCGCTTCCAGCAGCGGAGCGGCAGTAGATAAGGTGTGCGAACAATTACTGCTGCAACGGAACCAAATGAGCGTCCGCACCGTTTCGCGCTTTTATGACGATACCGGCTACATTGATGCGATGAAAAACCACATCCTCCGATATTGGGCGGAACACGGACGTGGGAAAAAACTGATGTTGAGTTTTCACGGCGTACCGCAGAAGCACCACGACCTCGGCGACCCCTATCCCGACGAGTGCCGCCACACCGCCAAACTGCTTGCCGAAGCACTGGAACTGACCGAAGACCAATATGTCGTATCGTTCCAAAGCCAATTCGGCAGGGCAAAATGGGTTACACCGAGCACGCAGGATTTGTTCGGCAAACTGCCCAAACAAGGCGTAACCGAACTGGACGTATTCTGCCCGGGCTTTTTGGCAGACTGTTTGGAAACCATGGAAGAAATCGCCCTGATGGGGCGTGAACAGTTTTACGAAGCAGGCGGCAAAAGCTACCGCTACATCCCCTGCCTCAACGACAACCCCGACTGGATAGACGCACTCGTCGCACTTGCCGAAGAAAACCTTGGCGGCTGGCGTTGAAACTGTTTGACCCATGTCTAAAATGCCGTCTGAACGCCGTGTTCAGACGGCATTTTCCCGCTACTTTAGCGTATGATGGCATCTATGCTGGACAGCACATCAAGTGCAACCTTACCACCGATTCGGCAAAAAAACCTTTCACCCGCTACGCAAAATCAACAACAAGGTTTCAAACATTAAGGAAACACCAATGAACACAACCCGACTGCCGACCGCCCTCGTCTTGGGCTGCCTCTGCGCCGCCGCTTCTGCCGCCGACAACAGCATCATGACAAAAGGGCAAAAAGTGTACGAATCCAACTGCGTCGCCTGCCACGGCAAAAAGGGCGAAGGCCGCGGAACCATGTTTCCGCCGCTCTACCGCTCCGACTTCATCATGAAAAAACCGCAGGTGCTGCTGCACAGCATGGTCAAAGGCATCAACGGTACAATCAAAGTCAACGGCAAAACCTACAACGGATTCATGCCCGCAACCGCCATCAGCGATGCGGACATTGCCGCCGTCGCCACTTATATCATGAACGCCTTTGACAACGGCGGCGGAAGCGTTACCGAAAAAGACGTAAAACAGGCAAAAGGCAAAAAAAACTAAACAGACAAAATGCCGTCTGAAACCGGCAATCCGGCTTCAGACGGCATTCAAATCAAACCTTTCTAACGCGGTACTTTCAGCCCCATAGACCCGATATTGCCGCCACCGTCAACCTCCTTCGCGGTCAGCATAAAGCCGCCGATGTCAATACGGCCGCACTCGACCGGCTCCTGACTGTCGGAACGCTTATCGAAAAGCTCGGCAAGGCTCAAACCCTCTTCGCCCGCTTCCAGCCTCAAACCGTAAGCAAGTGCCAAATCACCCGAACGTGCTGCCGGCGAAACGACAAACTCGCCGAAAAAATCAAAATGCTCACGGACACCGATACCCGTCTCGGTAAAGTATTTCGCCATTTTATAGTGAACTAAATTTAAACCAGTACGGCGTTGCCTCGCCTTA
>NZ_KV815399.1:24189-39230 GCF_001814225.1 Neisseria sp. HMSC070F02
CGCCTTGTCCTGATTTAAATTTAATTCACTATATCGACCTTGCCGTCGGGCAGGATGTACCACGCCAAATCCCCGCCTGAAGCACGGTGTCGGACTGCATTTCTATTCGGCTATACGCCTTTTCACGCAGGCTGTAATTGAATTTCCACAAACCGCCGAACACTGCCGGCGGACGCGCGACCAGCATCAGGAACGCCGCAATCGCCAAGGCTTCCGCCGCCCCGTCCAACACGCCGGCGGGAGAAACCAGCAGCAAAGGCATTCCCAAACATGCGGACAAAGTGGTCGAAACCACGCTCAGGAACAACAGTGCGCCACCCGGCAGGAACAGACTGCCCATCCAATCCACGCTAACGATTCTCCCTTAAAATTCATTAAATTAAAATCGAAAGACTGTAACACGGCATTTTTTTCACGAAACTTTACTTCACGTCCGCCACCGCCTTCAGACGGCATTTTCCTGTTTCATGCCGCCTGAAACCGCCCAAATCCGCGTTCTCCTATATAATGTCGGACTTTGCGCCGCATTTCAGGATTCTTTAATGGCATTTGCCTCACTATTTACCCTGCCGGACGACATCACCGCCGTTTTGGACGATGTTGCCCTGATGACCAAAGCCGCCGCAAAGAAAACCGCCGGCATGGTCGGCGACGATTTGGCACCCAATGCCAACCGGGTTACGGGCGTATCGGCAGAACGCGAGTTGCCGATTGTTTGGTCGATGGCGAAAGGTTCTTTTTCCAACAAGCCGGTTTTGGTGCCTGCGGCCCTGCTGCTTTCCGCCTTCCTGCCGCAACTCATTACGCCGCTTTTGACGGCAGGCGGCATTTATCTGTGCTTTGAAGGCGTAGAAAAGCTGCTGCACAAGTTTCTGCACCGACATGACGCGCATGCTCGTAATGGCGGCAATCGGCATCGGCATGACTGTTTTGGTGTACGGAATCGTTGCCGTCATCGTCAAACTCGACGACTTAGGCATGCTGCTGATGCGCCGCCCACAAACCTTTTCGCGCAGTTTGGGGCAAATGCTGACTGCCTTTATGCCTTGCTTTATGCGCGGTTTGAGCGTGGTCGGCACGCTTGCCATGTTTCTTATCGGCGGCGTACTGGTCGCCCACAACCTCGGCCTTCTGCACGATTTCCTGCACGCGCAACACTGGGACGCTGGCTGGGCGGAGTACTTCGCCAACCTCGTTGTCGGGCTGCTTTCCGGTTCGATTGCCTGCGCCCCCGCCTTGCCGCTGATGAATCGTTTCGGCAGGCATTGATTTCTTTTTCAAATACCGATGCCGTTTGAAAGATGTTCAGACGGTATCTTCCGAACAGACAGATGAATATGGTTTCCAAACTGGACAAATACTGGCAGCACCCCGCCCTCTACTGGCCTTTGCTCATCCTTTTTGCCGCCGCCACCCCCTTTACCTTCGCACCCTACCACCACTTTTGGCTGATGCCCTTGATTTTCGGTGCCTTCGTCCGCCTCATCGAACTGCGTCCGCGTTTTGCTGTCTCTTCCGCCTACCTGTTCGGCCTGACCGCATACACGACACAGTTCTACTGGATACACACCGCCCTGCACGACGTTTCCGGCCTGCCCGACCTCTATGCCGTACCGCTGACCTTCCTACTCCCCGCCTACCTTGCCCTTTATCCGGCACTGTGTTTCTGGCTGTGGAAAAAATTTACCCTGCCTCGGGGCATAAAAATCGGTTTGGTACTGCCCATCCTGTGGACGCTGACCGAGTTTGCCCGCGAGCGTTTCCTGACCGGATTCGGCTGGGGCGCAATCGGCTACTCCCAAATCACCCCGGACAGCCCGCTCGCCGGCTTTGCCCCATTGGGCGGCATCCACATGGTTACACTGGCAACCGCCTTTCTCGGTGTCTGGCTGGTTTTGGCGAGTGATAACACCGCACGTTCGGGCAAACGCCTGCTTCCAATTATCCTGATTGCCGCCCTGCTTGCCGCAGGCTACACCGCCCGACAAACCGACTTCACCCGCCCCGACGGCAGCCGCAGCACCGTCGCCCTGCTTCAAGGCAACATCGACCAAACCCTCAAATGGCGTGAAGACCAAGTCATCCCGACCATACAGAAATATTACGAACAGGTCGGCAAAACCACTGCCGACATCGTCATCCTGCCCGAAACCGCCATCCCCGTTATGCGCCAAAACCTGCCGGAAAACATACTGGCAAAATTTGCCGAACAGGCGCAAAACAACGGCAGCGCGCTCGCCGTCGGCATCAGCCAATACACTTCGGACGGCAACGGTTACGAAAACGCCGTCATCAACCTGACCGGTTATCAGGAAAACAATCAGGACGGCATCCCCTACTACGCCAAAAACCACCTCGTCCCCTTCGGCGAATACAAACCGCTGCCCTTCCTGACCACGCCGCTTTACAAAATGATGAATATGCCCCTTTCCGACTTCCGCAAAGGCGGCGGTAAGCAATCCGCCCTGCTGATGAAAAACCAAAAAATCGCCTTCAACATCTGTTACGAAGACGGATTCGGCGACGAACTGATTGCCGCCGCCAAAGATGCCACCCTGCTTGCCAATGCCAGCAATATGGCGTGGTACGGAAAATCCAACGCCATGTACCAGCACCTCCAACAATCGCAGGCACGGGCTATGGAACTCGGACGCTATATGGTCCGTGCCACCAACACCGGCGCAACCGCCATCATCTCCCCCAAAGGCAACATCATCGCCCAAGCCCAACCCGATACGGAAACCGTATTGGAAGGACACATCAAAGGCTATGTCGGCGAAACACCCTATATGAAAACCGGCAGTTCATGGTGGTTGATGGGCATATTGACCCTAGCCGCACTGATTCTTTTCATCTTCCGAAACAAAGAACACTGATACCTGCACAGCCCGTCCGGACGGGCTGTCTTTTTTCAAACCGGCTGTTTACATACAACTACGTATGTAATATAATTCCGAAATCGGATTGAGCCATCAGGTTTACAAAATCAATCAAACCTGCCTTACAAAATTTTCCTGTCTTTCAAACCTTAGCGCATATCTCCTGCCAAACATACAAAATACAAGCCAAGCAGTGATATACTGCATCCCAACACAGCAAACCGCCGATACGCAGTTTCAGCCGAAAGGAAATGCCCCAAATGAATAACGCTTTCGCATTACCCGCCATCCAAAGCGGCAACGGCAGCCTCGAACAATACATCCACACCGTCAACAGCATCCCGATGCTGTCCCAGGAAGAAGAAACCCGCCTCGCCGAACGCCGGATAAAGGGCGACCTCAACGCCGCCAAACAACTCATCCTGTCCCACCTGCGCGTCGTCGTTTCCATCGCGCGCGGCTATGACGGCTACGGGCTGAATCAGGCAGACCTGATTCAGGAAGGCAATATCGGACTGATGAAGGCGGTCAAACGCTACGAGCCCGGTAGAGGCGCGCGTCTGTTTTCATTTGCCGTACACTGGATTAAAGCCGAAATCCACGAGTTTATTTTGAGAAACTGGCGTTTGGTTCGCGTTGCCACCACCAAACCGCAACGCAAGCTGTTTTTCAATTTACGCAGTATGCGTAAAAACCTCAACGCCCTGTCTCCCAAAGAGGCACAAGACATCGCCGACGATTTGGGTGTCAAACTTTCCGAAGTTCTGGAAATGGAACAGCGCATGACGGGACACGACATCGCCATCATGGCAGACAACAGCGACGACGAGGACAGTTTCGCCCCCATCGACTGGCTTGCCGACCACGATTCCGAACCGAGCCGGCAACTATCGAAACAGGCGCATTACGCCCTGCAAACAGAAGGTTTACAAAACGCTTTGGCGCAACTGGATGACAGGAGCCGCCGTATTGTGGAAAGCCGCTGGCTTCAAGACGACGGCGGGCTGACGCTGCACCAGCTTGCTGCAGAATACGGCGTCTCTGCCGAGCGCATCCGCCAGATTGAAGCAAAAGCCATGCAGAAACTGCGTGGTTTCCTGACCGAAGAAGCCGAAGCGGTTTGAAATATACGCAATAAAATACCCGACAAATTGTTTTGTCGGGTATTTTATTTGGTAAACATCAATGCGGTTTGTGCGTCGTGCTGTACACGATTTTATCCGTCCACGCCGTTGCAATTGCCGAAATCAAAAAGCAGACATGCACCAGACACTGCCGCATCAGCTGCTTTTCCGACAGATTGGCGAAATTGATATAGTGGATTAACAAAAATCAGGACAAGGCGGCGAAGCCGCAGACAGTACAAATAGTACGGAACCGATTCACTTGGTGCTTGAGCACCTTAGAGAATCGTTCTCTTCGAGCTAGGGCGAGGCAACGCCGTACTGGTTTTGGTTAATCCACTATACATTTCCCTTCCTTGCAGCAACAAAAGCGCGTGATTCCAATCTGCCGCTGCAAAATCTTCAATTTTTCACACCCGAAAACGCTTGCCGCCATACAGATGTGATATATTGATTCCATTTTAACGGGCTTCAGAGAACGACATGAGCAGCGGAAATATCCATATCCACAGTATGACCGGATTTGCCAATACGGCAGAAGAATGCGGCAGCAAACGCATCAATCTCGACCTGCGTGCGGTCAACCACCGTTTTCTAGATATTCAAATCAGGATGCCCGACGATTTGCGCTATTTGGAAAGCGGTATCCGCGAGAAAATTTCATCCCATATCGCGCGCGGCAAAGTCGAATGCAAAATCCAAATTCAAGATACGGAAAACAGCAGACAGTCCTTGGAACTCAACTCGGATTTGGTGAACCAGCTTGCCGAAATCAACAAAGACCTCCGCAAGCATCACGATTTGGCAAAACTGGGCGTTGCCGACATCCTGCGTTTCCCCGGCGTATTGGCAAGCCAAAGGGACAATACGGAAGAATTGACAAAAAGCATTACCGAACTGACTGAAAAAGCGTTAAAAGACTTTACTGCCGCACGCCGGCGCGAAGGGAAAAAATTGGGCGAGCACCTGTTACAACGCCTCGAAAGCATGGAAGAAATCATAGATGCATTAAGCGAACTCTTTCCTACCCTGTTGGAAACACATAAAGAAAAAATCCGCGCCCGCCTTGCCGAAGCGGTCGGCAGCATCGACAACGACCGCCTGCAACAGGAATTTGCCCTCTTTATCCAAAAATCCGACATCGACGAAGAGTTCAGCCGCCTACGCACCCACATTGCCGAAGTGCGCCGTATCGTTACCGAACACAAAGGCAGCAGCGGCAAACGGCTGGACTTCCTGATGCAGGAATTAAACCGCGAAGCCAACACTTTGGGCAGCAAATCCATCGCTACCGAATGCACCCAAGCCTCGGTCGAGCTGAAAGTCCTGATCGAACAGATGCGCGAACAGGTGCAGAATATCGAATAATCGGTTTCCCCGATAAGCAAATGCCGTCTGAAAGCCCTTTCAGACGGCATTTTTTCAGTTTGAAACCTTTGCGGTATAAAGGCTTAAGGCTTTCCTTTGACCGCCACCAATCTTGTTCCTGCAAGAAAATCATACAGAAACTGCCGATCGGGATTCAGCAGGGCGAACCCCCACGGTAAAATCAGCCAAATCAATGCCGCGCCGGCCGCGCCCTTGGGCGGAATGCCGAGGAAGTGGCGCAATCCGGCATAAGCAAGCATAGGAATGAAGACGATAAATATGCACGCCCAAATAAAGCGCAGGCGCAGCAGGTACAAAGACGGCTGTATGCCGTTAAGGTCGCACAAGCCGATTTTCCATGTCCTCATCGCCAAGGTCTGCCCCTGACCGTGCCAGTTGGCGCGAAAATAAAGCCACCATGATCCCATTATCAGGATACTCGTTACCAATGCAGAAACCGCGATAGAAACGGGATTCAGAAAAATGGCGGCAATACCGGCAAACAATGCTGCCAAACAGGTTGCCGCACCGACCAGCAGCATTTCGTACAGCATGGCGGCAAAGCGGCGTTTGAGCGGGGCGGTTTTCAGTGTCATCATCTTTTCAATCAGAATATGCCGTCTGAAACGCCAACAGGCTTCAGACGGCATTTATGCAAAGATGCCTTGCGGCGGTTAACGGTGCGGACGTTTCTGACCGCGCGACTGTTTTGCCGCCATTTGATTGATTTCCTGACGTGTCGGGCGTTTTTTGAACATAGCGTGCGCCTCGTCCACCGAACATTTTTGCGACAGGCAGATCAGGGTAATCGCATCTTTCTGGTGTTGTCCGCCGCTGTGGTACATACGGCGCAGGTTTGCCTCGTTGATTCTGCCTTTTTCGGGATCGATGTCGAATTTTTTCAGACGTTCGATAAACTGGCGTTGCTGTCGGCGGGATGTCCAAACAAAGCCGCCCGCAGCGGCGGCGACGATGACGGCGGCAAGCAGGATGGCAAGCGGCCAAGAGTCGACGATCAGTACGATAATCAGGCTTAAAACAGCGGTGGTCAGCAGAATCAGGCCGCCGAGGCGTAGTTTGGTCTTATTGTCCATAGGGTTAATGTTCCTTTATTGAGGTGGTCGTGCCGTCTGAAATGTTTTCGGACGGATTGGTGAATACTTTTCAGGATTAACGGTATTTTACAGTATTTTCGGATTTTAGGGATTGCCGCTTTATTCTGCCAGTGAAATGACGAGTTGTCTGAACGCCGCCCATGAATCGCCCTCTTCCGCACCTTTGATAATCCTGTCGATTTTGGCACAGGTTTTAAGCGCATCAAGCAGGCGGACGACGGAAATCCGCTTGACCGCAAGCGGTGCGAGCGTCTGCTTTTCACCCCAAAGCCTGAGGCTGTTGCGGACGGATTGGATGCTCTGCCCCTGCTTCAGGGCGGCGGCAAGCCGGATCAGCGTCCGCACGTCTTCGGCAACCGCCCACAGAAGCAGCACCGGTTCTTCGCCTTCCTCCTGCAATCCGTCCAACAACCTGCATACGCGCGGCACATCACCCTTCATCCATGCGCCGGCAAGCTGAAAAACGTCAAAGCGAGCAACATTGGCAACGGCGGTTTGCGCCTCATGGATATTGACGGTATGCCCTTTCGGATACAGCAGCGCGAGCTTGTCGATTTCCTGACGTGCCGCCAACAGATTGCCTTCCACGCGCTCGGCAAACAGTGCCAATGCGTCTGCCCCGATACCCAAACCGATTTTGTCCAGCCGTCCGCGTATCCATTGGGGCAAAGCCGCCGCGCCGACCGGTTTGGCTTCCCACACTTCCCCCTTTGCCGCCAATGCGGCAAACCATTTGGACTGGAGCTGGGTTTTCTCCAGTTTGGGCAGTAAAACCAGCGTTACCGTATCTTCCGGCAGGCGGGCGGCAAAATCCTGCAACGCCTCGCCGCCGGTTTTGCCGGGCTTGCCGTTAGGGATATGCAGTTCCAACAGCTTCAAATCGGCAAACAGACCCGCACTGCCTGCGGTTTGCAGCAGCTCGTTCCAATCGAAAGCATTGTCTGCCGTATAAACTTCCCGATTAAGGTAACCTTGTTTCTTCGCCGCCGCCCTCAATGCGTCCAATGCCTCGATACGCAACAGTTCTTCCTCGCCGTGGATGACGTACAGGGGTTTCAAAGGCGCGTCCGTATCAATGCGTCCGATATGTGCCGCCACGTCATTCCGCCTTCAGAAAGGTCAGGCGGCGGACAATCTGTTCGGCGGCATCCTGCCGCATTTCCGCCCACAATGCCGCTTCCTCTTCCTGTTTGCCCAAGATCTCGTTGTCGGCATAAGCAAGGACGCGGCGGACGGACACGGTCATCGGTTTGCCGACCGGCTCGCCGCGTTTCAATACCTGCGCTTCAACCGTCAATATCAAAAGATATTCGTTGATGACTGCCGCACGGGTAACGGTGTAGGTTTCCTTGTTTTGGGAAACGCTGTCTATACGCAGGGTCATCTGCGCGCCGGCAGCATCGTCCACCCTGCCCGAAGCCTGATACAGCGCGGTTTCCAAAGGAAACTGCAATGCCTGTCCGCCTTCGATGTGCCAGCTCCGGTAGGTCAGCGGCGGAGAAATGCCGTCTGCACCTTTCAGGTGGAAACCGCACGCGCCCAGCATCAGCACTGCGGCAGTAAGAAACAGTTTGTTCATGGCTTGCCTTTCTCAAAAGCACAAAGTCGGTAGATTATATCAGCGGCGTGTTCAGACGGCATTGCCGTCCAGCCAAATCAGGCTCGCCATACGCCCTGTCGCTCCGTCGCGGCGGTAGGAAAAGAAAGTGTCCCGTTCCAAAACCGTACAATGCGTGCCGCCATATACGCCGCCCACGCCTTCACGCTTCAGAATCAGGCGGGCGAGCGCGTAAAGGTCGGCAAGGAATTTGCCGCCGCCTATGCCTTCAAATGCGGCGGCGGCTTCGGGCATGGGCATGCAGAACGCATCAAACACGTCCTGCCCGACTTCAAACGCATCCGCACTGATGGCGGGACCGAGATACGCCATCATTTCGACAGGCGGAACCTTCATCGCGGCTATGGTGTTTTGCAATACGCCGCCCGCCAAACCGCGCCAGCCCGCGTGTGCGGCGGCAACCGCCGTACCCGCCCTGTCGCAAAATAGAACGGGCAGACAGTCGGCAGTCATCACGGCACAGGCAACCTTGCCCGTGTCGTCCACGGAAGCGTCCGCATTGGGTGTGCCTCCCAACGCTTCGGCAGCATTGACGACGACGGTGCTGTGGATTTGATTGAGGTAGGCAACGGGCAATCCGACCTGCTGTTGCACGATTTCGCGGTTACGGCGCACGGCTTCAGGGTCGTCGCCGACGTGCGTACCGAGGTTCAAACTCTGATACGCACCTTGGCTCACGCCGCCGTTGCGCGTGGTAATCAGGGTTTTCACATTGGCGGGCGCGGGCCAATCGGCGGTCAGGAAGTTTTTGCCTTTCGGGGCGAGATTTAGGGTTTCTGTGATGGTTTTCATTGGATATTGGAATAGGTGTGTGGCGGAAAGGGTTGATTAACTGCCTTCGGGGCAAATGGATGCTTGTTTTTTTCGTCATTCCCGCACAGGCGGGAATTCGGAGATTCGGGATTGTTTTCAAACGTTCGGGTTCGGATTCTTGCCGGTGCAGGAATGATGCCCTTATATATAGTGGATTAAATTTAAATCAGGACAAGGCGACGAAGCCGCAGACAGTACAGATAGTACGGCAAGGCGAGGCAACGCTGTACTGGTTTAAATTTAATCCACTATACTTTCTCCGAGCTTTATATGTTTCAACAGAGGACGGCACATCAAGCACCGCACTGCGTGTTGCCCGAACGAGACTACCCTCCGATTAGATTCTATCGCCATAAACAGACGGGTTTCAACCGAAAAGGAATGGGAATAAAGTCCATTTCCGACACCTCTCGGGCGATGCCGTCTGAAAACCAATCTCCACTTTCAGACGGCATTGTTTAGGCACGGTCATTTTGCAAATTAAGGTTAAGGCGTGTATGCTTGCCTTCCCTTAAAAACAAACACGCAACGCATTATTATGAATATCCTCAGTAAAATCAGCAGCTTTATCGGAAAAACATTTTCCCTCTGGGCCGCGCTCTTTGCCGCCGCCGCTTTTTTCGCGCCCGACACCTTCAAATGGGCGGGGCCTTATATTCCTTGGCTGTTGGGCATTATTATGTTCGGTATGGGTTTGACGCTCAAACCTTCCGACTTCGATATTTTGTTCAAACATCCCAAAGCCGTCATCATCGGCGTAATCGCACAATTCGCCATTATGCCGGCAACCGCCTGGCTGCTGTCCAAACTGTTGAACCTGCCTGCCGAAATCGCGGTCGGCGTGATTTTGGTCGGCTGCTGCCCGGGCGGTACGGCTTCCAATGTGATGGCCTATCTGGCGCGCGGCAATGTGGCTTTGTCGGTTGCCGTTACGTCTGTTTCCACCCTGATTTCCCCATTGCTGACTCCCGCCATCTTCCTGATGCTTGCCGGCGAAATGCTGGAAATCCAAGCGGCCGGTATGTTGATGTCCATCGTCAAAATGGTTTTGCTCCCCATTGTTTTGGGTTTGATTGTCCATAAGGTTTTGGGCAGTAAAACCGAAAAGCTGACCGATGCGCTGCCGCTGGTTTCCGTTGCCGCCATCGTGCTGATTATCGGCGCGGTTGTTGGGGCAAGCAAAGGCAAGATTATGGAAAGCGGCCTGCTGATTTTTGCGGTTGTCGTACTCCACAACGGCATCGGCTACCTGCTCGGCTTCTTTGCCGCCAAATGGACCGGCCTGCCTTATGATGCACAAAAAACGCTGACCATCGAAGTCGGTATGCAAAACTCGGGCCTGGCCGCCGCGCTTGCCGTCGCACACTTTGCCGCCGCGCCGGTCGTTGCCGTTCCGGGCGCATTGTTCAGCGTGTGGCACAATATCTCCGGCTCGCTGCTGGCAACTTATTGGGCGGCCAAAGCCGGTAAACATAAAAAACCCTAAACGCCTTTCATCATAATGCCGTCTGAACGGGGCAAACGAAACCGGCGGTTTCCGCCCGACCCCTTCAGACGGCCTTTGTTTGAAATCGGCGGGGACGATTGCCCGGCTGCTCCGGTTCGGCTGCCTGCGTTCGCCCCGCCTTGCAAACCGCCTCACTCCCTTACATAAACCACTTCGACATCGTAGTCGTCTTCGTTCCAATCGTCATCGTCGTCCGCGCCGAATTTGTCCTGCCATTCCTCTTCATTGCTCAAAGACGAATCCAAACCGGCTTCAAGACGGAGGACAGACAACAAATGATATATGTCGTCCGGAATCGGTGCCTCAAACGAAACGGTTTCGCCGCTTTCCGGATGGGTAAAACTCAAGCGGTAGGCGTGCAACGCCTGACGCGCACCCAAACTTTTAACGGCTTCTTTCACCGTGTCGCCGCACGGATGGCGCGGGTTGCCGTAAACCGGGTCGCCGGCAAGCGGATGGTTGGCCTCACGCATATGGACGCGGATTTGGTGCGTCCTGCCTGTTTCGAGCGAACATTCGATATAGCTGTGGGCAAGATAGCGTTCCAACACTTTGACGTGGGTTACGGCAGGCTTGCCGCCGAATTTGACGACTGCCATTTTCAGGCGGTTGTGCGGATCGCGTCCGATTTGGGTTTCGATTTTACCGTCAAAGGGGACGATGCCGTTGGCGACGGCGCGGTAGATGCGTTTGACCGTGCGTTCTTGAAGCTGCCTCACGAGGGAATTTTGCGCCGACAGGGTTTTGGCAACCACCATCAGCCCGCTGGTTTCTTTGTCCAAACGGTGTACGATGCCCGCGCGCGGAATTTGGGACAGCTCGGGACAGTGCGCCAAGAGACCGTTGAGCAGGGTACCGCTCCAGTTTCCTGCGGCAGGGTGGACGACCAGTCCGGCCGGTTTGTTGACGACGATGACGGTATCGTCTTCGTAAACAATATCCAAAGCCATAGGCTCTGGAACAAACGCCAGATTTTCCTCACTCGGACGGACGGTTACACAAATTTGCTCGCCGCCTATCATTTTGTCTTTGGGTTGCGAAGGTTTATCGTTTACAATAACCGCGCCTTCTTTAATCCATGATGTCAGGCGGCTGCGCGAGTAGTCGGGCAGAAGTTTCGCTAATACCGCATCCAACCGCCCGCCAGCAAGCTCGAGCGGAACGGTCAGACCGATACGGTTTTCAGTTTCGGAAGCTGACGCAAAGTCTGAATCGTCGCTATAATCGGATTCATTATCAAAGGAAGTATTCTGCATGAAAAAAATTCTTTTAACGGTTTCATTAGGTTTGGCACTGAGTGCCTGTGCCACTCAAGGTACGGTCGATAAAGATGCCCAGATTACCCAAGATTGGAGTGTGGAGAAGCTCTATGCCGAAGCCCAGGACGAGCTGAACAGCAGCAATTATACGCGGGCTGTCAAATTATACGAAATCTTGGAATCGCGCTTCCCTACCAGCCGCCATGCCCGGCAATCCCAACTGGATACGGCATACGCCTACTATAAAGATGATGAGAAGGATAAGGCGCTGGCGGCAATCGAACGCTTCCGCCGCCTCCATCCGCAGCATCCGAACATGGATTACGCGCTGTATCTGCGCGGCTTGGTGCTGTTCAACGAAGACCAGTCCTTCTTGAACAAACTGGCCTCGCAAGACTGGTCCGACCGCGACCCGAAAGCCAACCGCGAAGCGTACCAGGCGTTTGCGGAACTCGTCCAACGCTTCCCGAACAGCAAATACGCCGCCGATGCAACCGCACGCATGGTCAAACTGGTCGATGCACTGGGCGGCAATGAAATGTCGGTGGCGCGCTACTACATGAAACGCGGCGCATATATCGCCGCCGCCAACCGCGCCCAAAAAATTATCGGCAGCTATCAAAATACACGTTATGTCGAAGAATCGCTCGCCATATTGGAACTTGCCTACCAAAAACTCGGCAAACCACAGCTTGCCGCCGATACGCGCCGCGTGTTGGAAACCAACTTCCCGAAAAGCCCGTTTTTGACGCACGCTTGGCAGCCCGACGATATGCCCTGGTGGCGTTACTGGCATTAAGCCCATCTTCGTAATGCCGTCTGAAGCCGTTTCAGACGGCATTTTATGTTTCAAACCTCATTCAAACGGTTTTTTCTGCCAATAGAATTTATACCCTCTCAAACGTTGAGCCTTCACGCCGCCGCGTCCCAAGCCGAATTGCAGTGCGCCCGACAAATCGGTACGCAGCAGTTTGATGCCGTGTGCGCGGACACGGTTCTGCACCGCTTCGGTCGGATGTTTGTAGGCGTTGGCATAACCGCTTGAAGCAACGGCATATTCGGGCGAGACGGCATTGAGGAACACGCCCGACGAGGACGTATTGCTGCCGTGATGTCCCAACACCAAAACCTGGCTGTACAGGTTGCCTCCATACTTGCCGACCAGGCTTTCCTCACCCTTCGTATCCAAATCGCCCGTTACCAGCAGTGCCGCACCGCCCGCCACAACACGCAAAACACAACTTTTCCCATTATCATCGATGTTTTTGCGTTCAGACGGCATCAAAAACTCAAAATCCACGCCGTCCCATTGCCAACGCTGTTCCGCACAATGCCGCGCCCCCTCATAAAATTCCGGCTGCCCGGCATAAATCCCGCCGTTCGGTATCTTGCCGACTGCCTGAAAACCGCCGTCGTGGTCGCTGTCGTGATGCGACAGAACCAGCTTGTCCAAACGGCGGACACCCGCCGCATTCAAACTCGGCACAATCCCCATCTGCGCCGCCGCTGCCGTTCCGGTGTCAAACAAAAGATGATGATTTGCCGTCTGAACCGACACCGACAAACCCTGCCCCGCATCCCAAACCGTAACCGCAACCTCATTTTCCGGCACGCCGGGTGAACGGTAAAACACAAACCCTGCCAACAGCAACACCGCCCACGGACGCAAACCCAAGCCGCGCGGCAGCAGCAACAGCAAAGCGGCACACACCGCCAACACCAACAGCGGCAAAGGTGCGGAGGCAACGGCAAACTCGGGCGACACATCGGCAAGCCACACCAAAAACCGCAAAGTATATTCCGCCAAAAATGCCCCCAACTGTTGCAAAGGCGCAAACGGCACGACCGAACCCAGCAACGCCAGCGGCGTCAATACCCAAGAAAACCACGGAATTGCCACCGCATTGACCAAAGGGCTGATTAAAGGCAGCGAAGCAAACAGATAACCGAGCAAAACCAGCGACAACACCGAAGCCGCCCACTGCCCGCGCAAAGCAGTTTGCCGTTTTCCCTCGTGCAAACGCCCCGAGCACGCCCATATCAGGGCCGCCACCAAACCGAAAGACAGCCAAGTCCCCACACCCAAGACCGCCGACGGGTCGAACAGCAGCACCGCCGCCAACGCCTGCCACCACGTCGCCCACGCCGACAATCTTCCCCTGCGCCAAGCCCACGCAAACGCCGCCAACATCAAAACGCTGCGCTGCGTCGGCACGGAAAAACCGGCAAGCAGCGCGTAAAACAGCGCGCCTGCACACCCCGCCGCCAAAACCCACGCGCGCGGCCGGGCAGGAAGGCGCGGGGAACAGGCAAGCAGCCGCTTCGCCAGCCACGCAAACATTACCGCCACCATCGTAACGTGCAAACCCGAAATACTGACCAAATGCGTCAGCCCCAACGGCCGGAACGCCTGCCACAATTCGGGGCGCAATGCCGACTGTTCGCCCACGCTCAACGCGCGCATCAGCCCGATGCCGTCTGAAAGCCCGCCGTCCGCATCCGCCTGCTGCCAATTACGGCTGATGCGGCTGCGCCAAACCGCAATCCCCCAACCGCTTCCGCCATGCAGCAAAACCCTGTCCGCACCGACCGTCCCCGCACCGCCTATTCCGTTGGATAATGCCCACGCCTCACGGTTCAAACCGCGCAGGTTCAATTCCCCGACGACAGGGTGCACACGTGCCGTTATCCGCCATCTGCTCCCGACCGCCCATTCGCGCCGTTTGTAGTCCGACAGCAGCAAATCAAACGTCCGACCACCGCTGTCCACAGCCTTTGCCGCAAACTGCACACGCCGCCCGTCCGACCTCGGCATATCCGCCACTTCCACCGTCAACGGCACACCTGAAACCGCCTCCGCCCGCCATTGCGAAGACAGTGCCGCTTCCGTTCTGAATACGCCGTAAGCCGCGCCCGCCAACACGCACAGCATCAGACCGGCAAACGCAAAACGCCTTGCAAACACAGCAAAAACCGCAAAAGCCGCCAGCCAAAACAGCCAATGCGGCACGACCGGCAGCGCAAACGAAGCCGCCGCGCCGACAACCCAACACGGCAAAAACCAACGACGGAACACGTCTCCCCACCCCAGATATTTCAAAAATAAACGGATAATAAAGCAAATCCGAAAAACCGTCATAACAAGATTTGAAAATGATATAGTGGTTTAAATTTAAATCAGGACAAGGCGACGAAGCCGCAGACAGTACAGATAGTACGGCAAGGCGAGGCAACGCTGTACTGGTTTTTGTTAAACCACTATAAGAATGCAAACGAAAAGCCTCAGTATTATCCGAGACAACGGCAAACTTTCCATCGTCATTCCCACGAACCCACATCTCGTCATTACCACGAACCC
>NZ_KV815400.1:0-1680 GCF_001814225.1 Neisseria sp. HMSC070F02
CATGCTAAGTTAAATTGAGGACACGCCCTAATTTTCCACATAATTATTTACCTTTATCCATTGCTTCCCAACCGATACATCCGGTATTTTAGCTTCTCCTTTTCCGTCAAACACTCCTTTGGTTACCTGCTTTGTGTCAAAAATACCGTCTGAAAGCCGAATATTGTTTCAGACGGCATTTTGATTGTTGGGTTTTTAATCAGAGCTTTGTTTGATAATTTGTTATTTTGAATAAAATACAGGTTCTGTCGAGCTGATAACTTCTATTACAGAATCGCTAAAAAAGAAAATATAAGCCTTATAATATTTCTTTTCAAAAAAATCAAAACTTTCTTCTTTCAACCAGTCCATATAACTGTCATCTATTATCTCGAAAAAATAATTTATAGCAGGATTTCTATCCCAATCATTTTTTTCTTTATTTTCAAATAAATATTCTGAAAATTTTACTTTATAAGATTCATCTGTTATTTGAAAATGAATTATATTGTCAATAAATATTTCAATATTTAATTCATAATTTCGGTCGGATGCCAAAATGTTCACATCTTGTTCGGTAACACAAATTTTGTCCACATAAAATCTGTGATTATTGTTAGAAAATTGTAATGGTTTACACAATCGTTTTCCATATCTAATTTTTGTTTTCTTATTGCCCTGCCGGATAAAGCAGGTCTGCCTCCGTACTGTCTATCCTCACATTTACTTTCCTGCCATCGGCTTTTATCTCCCCGGTTTTACCGTTTTTGCCAACTTTGCGGCTTTGGCGGCGGCAATGTTGAAGGCGGCTTCGACGGTTTCGGCGGCATTGGGGTTGACCCGTACTCATCCGCAAACGGCAACACGACGGACGGTGTTTGCTTTTCAGCCGTCTGCCGTTTTGACCAAGGTGCTGCCGTGGAAGGAGCAGGTGTAGGATTTTTGAAGAACTTAGTTCCCAATATCCTGTTTCAAATAAGGGGAAGGTCGCCTGAAAATTAAACACGGTTTCAGACGGCATTTTGATTGCCGGGGTTTGCTATTTTTTGTTGTAATAATCAAATCGCACGTTGACTATGTCTTTCTCGGTAAAAATATAACGGAGCATTGTTGTGAATCTTTCATAACGTTCATGAATTCCCACGCTATCAGGTAGCCAAGGGGAAGCTTTAATTTCGAAAAGCTCCCAATTTGGAACCATTAAAAAATCAATAATGGTACTGATTCCAATCACAATATCCCTTGGTATATCCATCGGATAAGGATATTTTCTCCTAACCTCGATTAAAGCATTCTCCAATTTCCAATATTCTTCATCATCCCACACCCCGTCATCATACCATTTGCCAATAAATGAATTTTCGTCATACTCCTTAAAACAAGGGATGTTTCTTCTAAAATCCTTGAACTCGCACATAATAATGTATCTCCAATATAATTAAACTTTTCATCTCAATCTACCTTTACTATGTTGTATTGGAAAGTAAAAAAATTTCCAGTCATCTACATCTAGATCAGTAAAAATATAACGGAGCATTACTCTGAACCTTTCATAACGCTCATTAATTTTGACACTTTTAGGCAACCAAGGGGAAGCTTTAATTTCAAAAAGTTTCCAATTTTGAACCATTAAAAAATCAATAATGCTACCTATTCCAATCACGATGTCCCTTGGTATATCCATCGGATAAGGATATTTTC
>NZ_KV815400.1:1780-3517 GCF_001814225.1 Neisseria sp. HMSC070F02
GGATGTTTCTTCTAAAATCCTTGAACTCGCACATCATAATTAATCTCCAATACGATTTAGGTTTTTATCAAATGTACCGTTTCTTGTTTCTTTTCTGTTCAGCTTCTTGGGTGAAGATGCTTCTTTCCAAGCCCCTCCATTATGTGAATCTACATCGCGTGATATATAACTCTTTCCTTTTTTAAAAATAGCAGCATCATTTCTCGTTCTTTCTTTTATTTTTCTATATCCCAATTTCTTTGCTGCTGCATATGCTTCTGAATCATTCCCATATACGGGGGTAGATGGTGTTTTTCTTGGCGGACACGCATTATGAACCCAAACCCCTTCCGTTCCGCCTGATTACCCTTGACGAAGTAGGTATGCCAGTCGGCAACGGTCAGATTGTAGGCTTTGAGCGGCTGCTGTTTGAGGGTAATGTTTTGAACCGTCTGTTTTGCACCGCTTTCGGAAAGCAGGGTGTCGCCTTTTTTCAGACGACCTGCCTGTATCCACTTTCCTTGACTGTAAAACGGGTGGATTTTATTGGAAACGAGGGTCTGTATTTTACCGATGCCGTCTGAAATTTCAATGTAAACGGTTTCTTGATACGGATTGCCGTATCGGGCGGTAACGGGTTTGTATCCCGTTTTTCCGCTTGCCTCGTCCTTGGCGAAGACGCGGTCGCCGGTTCGGATACGGGCAATGGCTTTTCAGCCGTCTGCCGTTTTGACCAAGGTGCTGCCGTGGAAGGAGCAAGTGTAGGATTTTTGAAGAACTCAGTTCTCAATATCCTATTTCAAACGAAGGAAATGCCGTCTGAAAATTAAACACGGTTTCAGAAGACATTGTGATTGTTGGTTTTTTAACCTACGCTTGCGAAATTAATTCCTTTCTCCTGAATACTGCACCATTTATTTGGTTTAACTCCATAGAAGAATGATTAGAATAAATACATTCAAAGTCAGCTTCATCAAAATATTCTCCACACATAGACCATAACTCTGTAATCAAATATTCCATATCTTCATGGTCTTCTGTGATGGCTTCTCTTGATAAATAATTTTTGATTTTTAAAAACCTTCTTCCTTCCTCGTAATCTACGGTAATTAACCTGATATCTGAGTGTATCATGCCCAGCATTGCTATATTCATACCGACTCGCAGCCAGCTTGGTAATATATTCATAACTATTGCACCTTTTTAATGGTTTTAGGGTTAGCCGGAACAATGTGAACTCCATTTTTACCTGAATGAATCGTACCAAAATTGGTACTTAATCCTGATTTCCCATCGCTGCCTATAGGATACCCAAAATCAACAACAGGATTTCCTCTTGCTCCTTTAGAAATAACTGGATAAGCACCTGAATGTATTCCGTTCAACAATTCTTGAGGATTAATGTTTTGATTTAAAGTACTCTTACCTTCAATGTAGTTTCTATGTCCTGAAATATGTTTCCCTTGAGCTCCATCATGAATTTTAGTCCCAATAGATTTTGCTTTAAAATCAACATTGCGGGTTTGAAACATTTCTCCATCTACAGACTGAGATAATCTTGAAGCAGTGTTATGCTTGTAGGAGTCTGAGAAATCCCCACTAACCGCAGCCTTCCCCGGTTTTGCCGCCTTTGTCAGGTTTTTGACTTTGGCAAACGGCAGGACGTTGACCAGGGCTTCGACGGTTTCGGCGGCATTGGGGTTTTCCTGCATCCACTGGTCAACGGCTTCGCCCGCGCTGATAAAGGGGTTGAGCGCG
>NZ_KV815401.1:0-431 GCF_001814225.1 Neisseria sp. HMSC070F02
CAAGTAGCGAAAAACATCAACTGGAATCAGGTGCAGCTTGCTTACGATAAATGGGACTACAAACAGGAGGGCTTAACCGAAGCAGGTGCGGCGATTATCGCACTGGCCGTTACCGTGGTCACCTCAGGCGCAGGAACCGGAGCCGTATTGGGATTAAACGGTGCGGCCGCCGCCGCAACCGATGCAGCATTCGCCTCTTTGGCCAGCCAGGCTTCCGTATCGTTCATCAACAACAAAGGCGATGTCGGCAAAACCCTGAAAGAGCTGGGCAGAAGCAGCACGGTGAAAAATCTGGTGGTTGCCGCCGCTACCGCAGGCGTAGCCGACAAAATCGGCGCTTCGGCACTGAACAATGTCAGCGATAAGCAGTGGATCAACAACCTGACCGTCAACCTAGCCAATGCGGGCAGTGCCGCACTGATTAATACCGC
>NZ_KV815402.1:0-288 GCF_001814225.1 Neisseria sp. HMSC070F02
TTCCCGCTTTCGCGGGAATGACGGGATGTAGGTTCGTGGGAATGATTGGTGTCGATTTTCTTGTCGGCTTTGGCGTCGCGCGTAACCGGCTGTCCGCAGAACCATTTTACCGAACCGTTTTGACGCTTGGCCCACAGGGAGAGTTTTTTGCCTTGGATTTCTTTGTTTACGCCGCTTGAAAGCATTGTGGCGGTAACGACGCCGTTTGCGACTGTAACTTCCTTAACATATTTTCCTTTGATTTTAGAGGAGGTTGCCACGCCGGCAGAACTGTTGTCGCCGGGCCAT
>NZ_KV815403.1:0-626 GCF_001814225.1 Neisseria sp. HMSC070F02
CGCGGCAGGTTGACGGCAGGTGCTTGGTGTCGATTTTGTTGGTGCCGTTGGCGGTGTCGGCTTTGACGGCGTTGGCGTTGCGCGTAACCGGCTGTCCGCAGAACCATTTTACCGAACCGTTTTGACGCTTGGCCCACAGGGAGAGTTTTTTGCCTTTGATTTCGTTGTTTACGCCGTCTGATTTCATTTCGGCGGTAACGACGCCGTTTGCGACTGTAACGCTTTGAACATATTTGCCTTTGATGTCGGAGGCGGAGGTTGCCACGCCGGCAGAACTGTTGTTGGCGGGCCATTCGCCGTGATTCAGGTAATACTCTGTGACGGCTGATTTTTGACCTTCGGCCAAAAAGGATGGATTCGTCATTCCCGCGCAGGCGGGAATCCAGCCCTGTCGGTACGGAAACTTATCGGGAATCTGGATTCCCACTTTCGTGGGAATGACGGTTTAGGTATTTTTATAGAAAGCCGTAGGTGGTGTTTCTATGCAAACGGCAGATGAAGCGTCGCGGCAGGTTGACGGCAGGTGCTTGGTGTCGATCTTCTTGGCGGTGCCGGTGTCGGCTTTGACGGCGTCGTTGGTGGCGTTGGCGTCGCGCGTAACCGGCTGTCCGCAGAACCATTTTACC
>NZ_KV815404.1:0-12237 GCF_001814225.1 Neisseria sp. HMSC070F02
TTTGGGCTTATTCAAATTAGGGACACGCCCTAGGACAGTCCCAAAAATAAATTTAGCCTAAGTCATAAAACCGTGTAATTTTGCACCAAAAAAGGCGGTTTGCAGGTAAAATATCAAACTATTAATTTAAATCATATTTTTACAGAATATTCCGCCGCGTTCATCAAATGGACATCAAACCGGTTCCAAATTTCTGTAATTTTGTAACAAAATACCGCAAAACACCCGATTGAGACCAAAAGGACTTTCATATGAACCAGACAAGCCGCGATCTGACCCGCATCAGCCACAACACCAAAATCGTCGCCACCCTTGGGCCGGGCAGCAACAACGTCGAACTGTTGGAAGATATGATCCGCGTCGGCGGCCTGAACGTCGTCCGCTTCAACTTCAGCCACGGCACGCCCGAATTCCATCAGGAAAACGCCCGCATCGTGCGCGAAGCGGCAAAACGCGCCGGACAGGAAATCGCCATCATTGCCGACCTGCAAGGGCCGAAAATCCGCGTGGGCAAAATCGCCGGCGGCGGCATCGAATTGAACAAAGGCGAAACGCTGCTACTGGATGCCGCGCTTGAAGGCGAAGGCACGCGCGAGGCGGTCGGTTTGGACTACCGCGACCTGCCCGATGACGTTGCCGCAGGCGATGTCTTGTGGCTGGACGACGGCCTGCTGACCCTGACCGTGGAATCCGTCGAAGGCAGCAGGATTATCACAAGGGTGGAAAACAGCCACGTCCTGAAAAGCAACAAGGGCATCAACAAACGCGGCGGCGGTCTGTCCGCAGGCGCGTTGACCGAAAAAGACTTCCGCGACCTGAAAACCGCGATTGCCATCGGTTGCGACTACCTCGCCATCAGCTTTGTGAAATCCGCCGAAGATTTGCATATCGCGCGCGCCAAAGTCGAAGAAGAAATGAAAGGCAGCACGGCCGTGCGCCCCGGTTTGGTTTCCAAAATCGAACGCGTAGAAGCGATTGAAAACTTGGACGAAATCATCCTCGCCGGCGACGGCATTATGGTTGCGCGCGGCGACTTGGCGGTCGAAGTCGGACACGCCGCCGTCCCCGCCCTGCAAAAACGGATGATCCGCCGCGCCCGCGAGTTGCGCCGCTTCAGCATTACGGCGACGCAAATGATGGAATCGATGATTACCAACCCCGTACCGACCCGCGCGGAAGTCAGCGATGTGGCAAACGCGGTATTGGACGGTACCGATGCGGTGATGTGTTCCGCCGAAACCGCCGTCGGCGCGTATCCGTTTGAAACCGTCAGCCAAATGGCGATTATCTGCGCGGCTGCGGAAAAAGAGCAGGATTCGCTCAACGGCGTTGCCGAACAGGTCGAGTATCCCGAAGCGGTCAGCACCAACCTGGCGGTTGCCGGCGGTGCGGTCAGCGTGGCGCGCGCGGTTCACGCCAAAGCCATCGTCGCCCTGACCGAAAGCGGTTCGACCGCCTTTGAAATCAGCCGCCACAACATCACCCTGCCGATTTTCGCGCTGACCCCGAGCGTTTCCGCCCAACGCCGTATGGCGATGTACCGGGGCGTGCGCCCGCTGATTTTGGCAACCAGCACCGACCACGACACGGCGTTAAACGAAGTCGAAACCATGCTGGTGGAACACAACATCCTGCATTCCGGCGACCAATACATCATTACCAGCGGCTCGCAAATGCGCGAATCCGGTTCGACCAATACGCTGGAAGTGCTGCGCGTCAAATAATCCGCCCTGAGTGGAAAATGCCGTCTGAAGTCGATGCCCGAGGCTTCAGACGGCATTTTTTGCGGCGGCGCGGCGGTTCGGGCAAACTCTGAAAAAATTGTGCAAATCCGGCAACATCGGATAAAATCGAGTACCTATACTAAAGCGAAACAAGGCATTTCCGACTGCCTTTTTTATAGTGGATTAAATTTAAACCAGTACGGCGTTGCCTTGCCGTACTATCTGTACTGTCTGCGGCTTCGTCGCCTTGTCCTGATTTAAATTTAATCCACTATATTTATCCACCGTCCGCCTTTTTACGGAAACCGAAATGACCCCTTCCGCACTGAAAAAAACCGTCCTACTGCTCGGCACTGCCTTTGCCGCCGCATCCGCACAAGCCTCCGGCTACCACTTCGGCACACAGTCGGTCAACGCGCAAAGCACGGCAAATGCCGCCGCCGCAGAAGCCGCCGACGCATCGACCATCTTCTACAACCCTGCCGGCCTGACCAAACTCGACAGCAGCCAGATTTCCGTCAACGCCAACATCGTGCTGCCCAGCATTCATTATGAGGCGGATTCCGCCACCGACTTTACCGGGCTTCCCGTCCAAGGTTCGAAAAACGGCAAAATCACCAAAACCACGGTTGCGCCCCACATCTACGGCGCATACAAAGTCAACGACAATCTGACCGTAGGCTTGGGCGTGTACGTCCCCTTCGGTTCTGCCACCGAATACGAAAAAGATTCCGTGTTGCGCCACAACATCAACAAACTCGGTCTGACCAGCATCGCCGTCGAACCTGTCGCCGCGTGGAAACTCAACGAACGCCATTCCTTCGGCGCAGGCATCATCGCCCAACATACTTCCGCCGAGCTGCGCAAATATGCCGACTGGGGGATTAAGAGTAAAGCAGAGATATTGACGGCAAAACCGCCCAAACCTAACGGTGCAGCCGAAGCTGCAAAAATTCAGGCCGACGGACACGCCGATGTCAAAGGCAGCGATTGGGGCTTCGGCTACCAACTGGCGTGGATGTGGGACATCAACGACCGCGCGCGCGTGGGCGTGAACTACCGTTCCAAAGTCTCGCACACGCTCAAAGGCGATGCCGAATGGGCGGCAGACGGCGCGGCGGCGAAAGCAATGTGGAGTACGATGCTTGCAGCAAACGGCTACACGGCGAATGAAAAAGCCCGCGTTAAAATCGTTACGCCTGAGTCTTTGTCCGTACACGGTATGTACAAAGTGTCCGATAAAGCCGACCTGTTCGGCGACGTAACTTGGACGCGCCACAGCCGCTTCGATAAGGCGGAACTGGTTTTTGAAAAAGAAAAAACCGTCGTCAAAGGCAAATCCGACCGCACCACCATCACCCCCAACTGGCGCAACACCTACAAAGTCGGCTTCGGCGGTTCTTATCAAATCAGCGAACCGCTGCAACTGCGCGCCGGCATCGCTTTTGACAAATCGCCCGTCCGCAACGCCGACTACCGCATGAACAGCCTGCCCGACGGCAACCGCATCTGGTTCTCCGCCGGTATGAAATACCATATCGGCAAAAACCACGTCGTCGATGCCGCCTACACCCACATCCACATCAACGACACCACCTACCGCACGGCGAAGGCAAGCGGCAACGATGTGGACAGCAAAGGCGCGTCTTCCGCACGTTTCAAAAACCACGCCGACATCATCGGCCTGCAATACACCTACAAATTCAAATAAACGGCCCGCCGTTTGAATGTAACAATGCCGTCTGAAACAGATTTCCGTTTCAGACGGCATTGTTTTAGGCTCGATTTATAGTGGATTAACAAAAATCAGGACAAGGCGACCGAAGCCGCAGACAGTACAGATAGTACGGAACCGATTCACTTGGTGCTTAGCACCTTTAGAGAATCGTTCTCTTCGAGCTAGGGCGAGGCAACGCCGTACTGGTTTTTGTTAATCCACTATATTTGGGAGGGGCGTAACCCCTTCCGAATCAGGACGGCACATAGGGCAACGCTTTATGTGCCGTCTTGTGTGTTGAAACATCAGCATAGGAAACGCAGGAAAAGACGGCTGTTTTGCGCCTGCGTACCGTATTGGTCAAAATGCCGTCTGAAACCGATAACAGGGTTTCAGACGGCATTTCCGTCAATTTTCCCTTTATCTGCCGAACAGGTTGGCGATATTTTCCATCTGTTCTTCGGTAAAACCGTTTTCGCCCAATCTGGCGGCAACTGCCCATTCGCCCGACAAACCGTGTTCCGCACCGAGCTGCCGCCATTTTTCGACTTTGGCTTCGTCTGTGGTTTTTTCGGGCAGCGGTTTGACGGGAATCCTGCTTTTTGGGACGGTATTCATCGGTTTGCCCCTAATCGATGGAATAGCCGCGAAGATACTGTATCCGTTCGCGCGTCATCCGCGTGTCGCATTGCAGCTTGAGGTATTCGGCGTATTCCTGCCGGTCTGCCTGCGCGGCGGCTTGTCGGCAGTTGCTGATTTTTTCCTGCGCCCACTTGCGTTGTTCGCCGACCAACTCTTTTTGCACGTCGGTATCGAGTCCTCCCCAAAGTTTGGTAATTTCGGATTCCGCACGCTGGTTTTGTACGCGCGCCTCTTCCACTTCGCCCCGTGATACGGTAACGGTATCGGCACGCTCGCCGTCGTCAGGATGCAGGATTTCCGGTTCGGGCGCGCCTTCTGCGGCTTGGGGTACGTCTGCATCCCCTCCGGCGGCATTATGTTCCAAAATGTCTTCGGGCGTGGGTTTGGACGGTTCTTCTTCACGGGCTTTTCCGCTCAAAATCCTGACCGCGTCTTCTTTTTTTACCGCCTTGCCGTCTATCATCACGATGCTCTTCACGCCGTAAGGCAGCAACGCGACAGACAGCGTTTGCGCCGCCATACCGACCGTGTTGTCGACAAATGCCGTCTGACCGTCTTTGACGGGCAGGAAGCGGACGGCTGCCGTCAATACGCCGTCTTTAAACTCGACATTGCCGCCCGTCTTCTGCCGCACAATATCCGACAAAGCGGTTTCCCCGTACAGCAGGGGGCTGTTTGCCTTGGCATCGGCAAGCGTTTCAGACGGCACGGTAATGTTCAAATCGGCGATACAGAACGTGCGCCCGCCTTCCTGCGTTTCCGAAGCGTGTTCCAAAGAAAACGCCAAACCGTAGGCGGCGGCGATAATTTTGTCGGCATCGACAAACTGCCTGCCGTCTTCGCGCGCGAAAGAACGCGCTTCCTGCGTGAGCGTTTCCTGAATATTGCCGCGTATGCCTTGCAACACGGCGGGGTTGGCGCATTCCAATGCCTTGGGCGGTTCTTCCCTGCCGCAAGCGGCAAGCAGCAGGGCAAACGGCAGCGCAATGAGTTTCCGATACATGATGTTCCTTCCAAACGGTGCAGACCGATAGCGGCTATCATAGCAAAAGCACCTGCAGGCGGTAAACCTTGCAGGTGCTTTGTCGGAAAGGCGGAAAATCAGCCTTTAAAGAAATTCACAAAACCGGTGAGAATCGCGGCATTAATCAAATCGACGAAGAACGCGCCGACCATAGGCACAATCAAAAACGCCTTATGCGACGCGCCGAAAGTATGCGTGACGGACTGCATATTTGCCACCGCCGTCGGCGTTGCACCCAAGCCGAAACCGCAATGGCCGGCAGCCAATACTGCCGCATCATAGTCGCGCCCCATAAAGACATAGGTAACAAAAGTCGCGTACAAAACCATCACCACGGTTTGTACGGCAAGAATCACGGTTACAGGCCCCGCCAAACCGGTCAGCTCCCACAGTTTCAAATTCAGCAACGCCATTGCCAAGAAAAGCGAAAGCGAAGCATTGCCGAACACATCGATGGCGCGGTCGAACATATTGACCTTGAATGCGGCAGTGAGGATGTTGCGGATGACCACGCCGCCAAACAGACACCACACGAATTTGGGCAGGTCGAACAGGTATTCTTTGTCGAAGCCGTCCATAATCTCGGCAAACGCCAAACACGCGGCAAACATGGCAAGCGTTTCAACGGCAGATTCCGCCGTAATCAGGCGGGTGCGTTTTGCCTGCTCGAACACGTCGTCCGCGTTGTCGTCCTGATCCTGTTTTTTGTTTTCAACCGGTTTGCGGCCCATTTTGTTGATCAGGCGGCGCGCAACCGGCCCGCCGATCAGGCCGCCGAACACCAGCCCGAAAGTAGCCGATGCAATACCCAAACCGGTTGCGCCGACCAAGCCGTATTGCGTTTCAAAATTAGGTCCCCACGCACCTGACGTACCGTGTCCGCCCGTCAGCGACACCGAACCGGTAATCAGACCGATGAGCGGGTCCAAACCCAAAGCCGTAGCCAGTCCGACCCCGACAAAGTTTTGCACCAAGATAAATCCGCCCACAATCGCGGTAAAAACCACCAGCGGCAAACCGCCCGCCTTCAAACGGGAAAAATCCGCGCTCAAGCCGATGGACGTGAAGAAAATCAGCATAAACGCATTTTGCAGCGGTTTCTCAAATTTGAAGCTCACGCCGTACGCCTCGTGCAGCGCAAACAGGATAATCGCGGCAACCAAACCGCCAGCGACCGGCTCGGGAATATTGAAGTCTCGTAAGAATTTGATTTTTTGAACCAGAAATTTACCAACCAGCAACACGAGCGTGGCGGCAATCAGTGTGTAATAACTGTTGAATTCCCATTCCATGTTGTTTCACCTCCTAGAAATATTTTTCCGAGCATCCGTTTTTGTTCCGGATGTAGTGTGTTTCAACGCTTGGCGTTATCCGCCGAGTGTCATGGTATTGATGCGCGGACAAGGTGTTTTCAGAAAGAAATGAAAACAATGGCGTGTCCGTGAAAAATAACTGGCAAATATTAGGGGAATAGTTAAAGATTGTCAAAAAATGCGAGTGTAAATCTTTTCAGACGGCCTTTTGTCCGATGGCATGGTGTGCTTCGCGTCGCCATTGTTCTAATAGGGATATTAATGATTCGGCCGAAGTGTGGCCGTTGCCGATGGCGGCCTGCAGCCAGTAGCAGGCGGTCGGAACATGACAGCCGACACCTTGCCCGTGATAGTAAAAACAGGCGAGGTGGTATTGGGCGGAAGGGTGGTTTTGTTCGGCAGCAATGGCGTACCAGTGTGCAGCCGCCCGAGGATCTTGCGCCGTACCGAGGCCGTAATGGTAGATGCGGCCTAAGGCTGCCGCTGCGTTTTTATGGTGGAACCCGGCAGCTTCCATGTAATTTTTTCGCGCGGCATTGTAGTCGGCGGGACGGCCGATGGCGCAGGCTTGTGCTTCCGCCAAACGGTAGATGGTTTCGGTTTGTTGTTGTTGCAGGGCGGCAGTTTTGATTTGTTCGTATTGTTGCGGATGGTACAGCGCGGCGTCGCTGATGAGTTTTTGTGCTGCGGCGGCAGAACCCAGCGCGGCGGCACGGTGGTAGTAATCTTGCGCGATATGGTTGTCGGCTTTGATACCGAGACCGTAGCGGTAGAGGTCGCCCATGATTTTCAGGGCTTCAGGATGGTTTTTCTCGGCAGCGGCTTTGGCATATCGTGCCGCTTGGAACGGATCGCGTTCGGAAAGTTCGCCGGTCAGGGCGTATTGGGCCAGCTTAGACTGTGCTTCCGCTTGTTCCTTATCGGCGGCACGACGATACCATTCCAAGGCTTCAGGTTTGCGTTGGGCGGCAAGAAGGTCAGCCAGCAGCGTTTGTGCGGCGATGTGGCCGGCTTGTGCGGCTGGTTCGAGATAGTGTTCGGCTTGTGCGTGGTTGGGGCTGACACCTGTACCGTAGAAGTAGATTTGACCAAGTTGCCAGCAGGCGGCAGTTACGCCGAGTGCTGCCGCTTTTTCGTATTGTTCGATGGCTGTTTCAACGTCGCCTTGGCGTTGATGATGGCGTGCCAGATGGTAATACGCAGGTGCGGCATATCGGGCGGCAGCAAGTTCCGCCCAGTAGAGCGATTGTGGATCGTTGCGTTGCGCGTGGTAACGCATGAGGATTAATTGGGCTTCTGAGTGCCCCTGCTCACCCAGCCAGGCATAGTCGTTGAGAAGCTGTCCGGTCGGGGTGCCGTTGTGTTCGCGTTGTTGCAGCAGGGAGAAGAGTGCTTTGGGATGGCGTTGGGCCGCGGCGGCTTCCAACCATGAAAGTGCCTGCTCCGGTTGGCCGTTTTGCAGCAGATGGTTGCCCAATACGAAAGCAGCTTCCGCATAACCTTGCTCTGCCGCCTGTTGCAACAGGGGCAGGGCTTGGGCGGTATTGGATTGTTCCAAAAGGGCGGCGGCTTGCCGGTAGAGGATATCAGGAGCGGCGGTCATGGTTTGCGGGCGGATATAAAGTGGAAGACGGATGCTGCGGCATATGGGCGGCGATACCGGTTGAGGGCTTTGTAAAAATTTTGCTCGGCACAGTTTTATAGAGTGTATTGCCTTGCCGGCTTATCTTTAGGATGTTTGGCTTGTTATATTGTTTTGCCTAGGGATATATCCATATTTTGTGTGTTACAAAGGGCTCAGGTTGAGTCGGTATGCGCTCATGGCAGCTCGGTCATTATACTGTTTTTGTAATTTATTGTTAATGATAAATGCAGGTTTTTGTGTTTTATTTACATGGCAGTAGCTAAGGTATTGATTGTTTCAGGCCGTCTGAAATGTTTTCAGACGGCCTGAATTATTTTTGCTAAGTCAGGTTGCTGGAGTGGAAGAGTCGGAGGTTTTTTTGTTAGGAAAAAAGACCTGACTGTAGAAGTTGCCGTTAATTTGGGTCACGTTGAGGTGGTACATTCGGTAGGCATGGAACAGCTCTTTGTCAGGCGGTGTCGGATGATTCCAAAATTCTGCCAAGGTATTTTGGTCAGTAATACCGGGAATATCATAATAGGCACGGCCGAGAACCTTAACTGGCATATTGTGAATCAGTCCGGACAGGCCGCTGGTGCTGTTGATGGTAACCATGCCGAGACCGTGGCGCAGGAAAACGGGCAGGGGGACATCATGGACATAAATCACACGGCCTTGGAGTTCGGGGTGTTCTTTGATAAAGCGTTTAATGTCGCGCCAGTAGTCGATAAAACCGCGGTCCATCGGATGATGCTTGATGATGATGTTGGTATCGGCAGGCGCGTGCTCGGCAAATGAACTCAAAACATGGAGCAGGAAGCTGCGGACGCTGGGAAAGTCGCAATGGATACGGACTTGGCTGTCGTTGAATACCTGCAAGGGAACAATAAAAAACTTGCCGTATTTGCCTGCTTCCACACGTTTGGCGATTTGGATGTCTTCAATATAGTAGTTCAAACGCTTGAGGATGGAGAGCGACCACGGTTTGAGGTAATGGCCGGCATTGGGTGCGCGGTGGTGGATGTAGTCGGGGTATTTGCGTAGATTGCGGAACAACTCGATATAGTAACGGATGGCGTTTTTTGCCATGGGCGTAAATCCGCCGCGTACCGGCGTTGGCGCTTTATATTCTTGCTGGGCAAGCTTAGGGAATTGTTCAAGAAAAAAGTCGGCACGGCGTGGCAACGGGGAAAATGCGTTGACGCCGTCTTTTTCTAAGGTGATGTAGTAGGGGCGGAAATAGCCTTCTTCAAACGCCCAGAAACTGGCTTGGTTTTCGTTTGCAATGCGTTTTGCAATGACGTGATAAGGGCGTGTGTCGCCAAAGCAGACAACGGCCTGGATGTGATGTTGAGTGATGTATTCTTGCAAAAACTCAGGAAAGGCATCGTAGTTGTCGTTAAAAACAACGGTATGCGCTTGAGTGGGCGGATAAAAATAGTCGTCGCCTGCATTAAAGTTGAATTTATGTACGGTTTTGCCGTTTGCAGTCAGCCAGTCGGCAAGGCGCAGAAAAAAATCGCCGACAGGGCCTTGAAGCAGCAGGATATTTTCTGCGCTTTCAAGCAGGTTTTGCAGGTTATTTTTGAGGACGGTCTGTTTCATGTTGCAATGTGGTTTTGTTTTTTATGTAATAGTTTTAGGTTGAACTTTCAAGCATACGCCAAGAGAATTAACGATGCAAAGGCAATGATGCCGCAATAGAGGCAAGTTTATGACGCATCGTTAACTTTGATGGTATTTATTTGAAAGATCGATATAGTTGTTTGATTTTACCTAATTTTTTGGCAAAGCACCCGCGATGTAATCCGTTGTTGTTTTTTTGCATATTTTTTTGTCGTATCAGGATTTGGGCTGCAGTTTCCGCATTGATGGCCTGATGGGTTTTGGGGTGGATGTAGTCGGGATAGTAGATGAGCGTGCCGGCAACCAGCTGCCAAAGCTCAAGCCTGCGGCTGCGGCGCGGAATAGGGAGCAGATCTTGGGTAAGCCCCCAACCTGCATAGAAAGGCAGGCCGTAGCAGCTGACTTTTTTGCCGCGCAACAAGGCTTCAAAACCGGTCAGCGAAGTCATGGTATGTATTTCGTCTGCGTATTGGAGACAGGTCAGGATGTCGGCTTGTTCGGCGGTTTGGTCGGCATATCGTGCAGCATCATCAGGGGAAATATGGCCGATGCGGTTACCGCTGACTACATCGGGATGCGGTTTGTAGATGATATAGGCATTGGGGTTTCGTTCGCGTACGGTACGGAGCAAATCCAGATTGCGGTAGATTTGGGGCGAACCGTAGCGGATAGACGCATCATCTTCAACCTGGCCGGGAACGAGGATCACGGTTTTGTCGGTTGACGGGGCGGTGAAGTCTGAGCTGCCGACGTTGTATTTACTGATGTGGTTTTCGGTCAGCATTTTTTGCAGCTTCAAGGCCGTCTGAAAGTCTTGATCGTCGAAGTTTTGGTTTTGCAGGATGTGTTCAAGACGGGATGGGGCTTCGGCATTGAAATAAATGCCCATATCGTCGGTAACAAGTGACAGTGGCGGTACTAAATTAGAGCCGAGTCCGACCGATCGGATAAAGCCGTCTTCCATGCGCAGCAGGGGGATGTGGTGTTGTTCGGCAAAGCGGACGATGGCCTCTTTGCCGTTGCCCCAGGCAAGGATGCGTGCATCGTCGGACAGTTTGACCCCTGCCAGTTTTTGGGTGGAAGAGATAAATTTCAGACGGCAAGAGGGTACGTTAAAGAACGGTTTGGCAACCGCGCGTTTCCACAAAGACATACCAACGCAATACAACTCGCCACGCAATTTGTCGTTTTTGCGTTTGACCGTCGCTAGATAGTCGATGACATCAAAGAGGCTGCCTGCTTCGCCGGTATTGGGGTTGAGGTAGCGGCTGTATTGCAGATAGGCTGCAGCGAAGAGCTGCAGCAAGTTGCGGGGGGCGCGGCGTTGGGTTTGAACAAGGCTGTCGATTTTAGGATGGCGGTCGTCACTCACGCCCCATCCGGCATACCACGGCAGGCCGAAAGTGGTCAGCGGCTTGCCGCACAAAAGCGCCTCAAAACCCATTTGCGAGGTAACGCAATAAACTTTATCGATGTTTTGCAACAAAGAAATCGGATTGATGTCTTCTGCCAGAAGATTGACGCGGTGTTGCTGCGCCAGTTGGGTCAGATAGCCTTGTTTTTTGCCGCACAAAACATCGGGATGGGTTTTGACCCAAATATCGGCTTGCGGGTTTTCATTTAAGGCCGTCTGAAACATCAGTTCAAACGTAGAGGCGTCTGCGCCGCCATATTGGATGGCCATATCGCCGAATGTTTGGTCGATAATGAGGACGGTTTCAGGTTTGGATGGGGAGCGTAAAGGATGATCGTCTGAAAGTTCGGGCGCGTGGTTGTATTTGGACAGGTGGTGTTGCAGGATGAAATCCATCGCCTGCTGCGCCTGAGCCAAGGTTTCAGACGGCATGGTATCGGCGGCAAGAATCAGTTGTTCCAAACGAGAAGGGCGGGTAGTGTCGTAGTAGATGCCGATGTCGTCATAGACGATGGAATAGGGAGGATAGCCGGCAACGCCCAGGCCAAGCGAGCGTAAAAAGCCGTCTTCCAAAGCAATAAAGGGAAGCTGGTGTTCAGCGGCAAAAGCACGCGCTTTGTGTGTCGTCGGGCGCAAACCCCAGCCGATAACAGCCTCTGCTCCTTTCCCATCCTTGCAGATATGAAACTCAGGCAATAGGGTGAAGAGATGGGGGATTTTGCGGATGCCACGAGAGGGGATGTAGGCGTTTTTCACAATGCGTTTTCGTCGATTATTGTTATTAATGGATTGTAGGCCGTCTGAAAAGAGGAACATTCTTTCAGACGGCCTGAATAGTCTTAAAACGTGACTGCTTCGGCCAATACTTTGCCTGCCAAGTCTTTAGGCGACAGGTTCGGCGCGGTTTGAAGCGGCCAGTCGATGCCGACGGTCGGATCATTCCAAATTAGTGAGTGTTCGGCTTTGGGGTTGTAATAGTCTGTGCATTTATAGACGAACTCGGCTTCATCGCTCAGTACATAGAAGCCGTGTGCGAAACCTTCGGGTACCCACAGTTGGCGTTTGTTTTCTGCGGACAGAATCTCGCCTACCCATTTGCCGAAAGTGGGGGAGTCTTTACGCATATCGACGGCCACGTCGAATACTTCGCCGA
>NZ_KV815405.1:0-2107 GCF_001814225.1 Neisseria sp. HMSC070F02
AATGTCTTGGTGGGAATTTAGGGGATTTTGGGGGGATTTTGCAAAGGTCTCAGGCGGCAAATCGCCACCCTTCCCTTCAAACCTTCCGCCTGTCCCAACAGCAGACAGGCGAAAAAGCCCTTACCACTGATAACCGACAGATGCGGAAGCACCGAAATGGCCGCGCGAATTGCCGGAAGCCGTGCCTTTGATAATCCAATTTCCGCCGTCGGAAATACTGGAGTAGCCGATGGCGTAACCGGCTTCGCCGCGATAAGTGCCGCCGCCGATCGCCATCATACTCTTGCCGGGCAAATACGCCTGAACCAGACCTGCGGTTGCAATCGCTTGGGCGATGCCCGCACGCGCGTTGCCGTCCACATTGTCGATGCGGTTGTTCAAGTTTTGCGCCACGCCTTTAAGTTGTGCGACGTTTGTAACATCCCCCTCTTTAACGCCCGGGGCGACATTGGTAATGCGGACGGGTTTGTTGTCCTTCTTGCTGCCGACATTCAATGCGTCCCCATCCACGCTCAAAGTGGGCGCATCCGCCCCCGCGCCGAGCGAAACGCTGGAAAACTGCGGGGTCATCGAAGTGGCGATGTCGATATTTTTACCGTTGCGGGTAATCTCGATGTTGTTGCCGGCATTAATGTTGACGGTTTCATCCATCTTTCCCTTGCTCGGCGAAACATTGCCGCTGATGACTTTGCCCGAAGAACCTGCAACCGCTTTGGAATCCAAATTCCAACCGCTGTTTTGCAGCTGATTGACGTTTAGGGCATCGCCGACATTTACATCATACATAACAGTGATGTTGCCTTGATCATCTTTACTTACAGTCGCAGTTGTACCTTTACCACTAGCAAAGGTTACATTTGTGCCTGATGTAACGGTTTCAAACTTGTCAGCTTGACCTGTTTGACCATTAGCGGTTGTTGTTTTCATTCTCCAACCAGCCTTGTTTACTGCATCAATCACTTCTTTTGCAGTCACTAAGCCTTCGCCTTCGTCTGTAGAAGAACCATTCTCGCCTTTGTCTTTACCAGTAACCAACTTACCGTCTTTTTCTTTAATAACAGAAGTCTTCGCACCGATTTTAACTTCGGTTTTCTTGCCGTTGTCTTTGCTTTCCACATTAACAGTCGTTGTTTTCGTATCTGCGCTCAAGAACTCGACTGTGTCGTAAGTGCGGACGAAATCAACGTTATCGGAAGCTGTTGTACCGGGTTTAACGCCTTTAATGTTCCAGCCAGCGTTTAATACGTCTTTAACGCTTGCCGCACGTTTTTTCTCGTCATCGGTAACGTTGTCGTTGGTTACGTTTGTGGTCGCTCCGGTATTCAGCAGCGTATCGGTCAAAGTCGAACCAATACCGTTCAGATGAACCGTGGTGTCGCCGTTCGTCCCAGCCGTTTCTTTCGCAAAATTCAAGCCTTTGGTGTCGCTTGTGATGTTGACTTTATTGCCGTTTGCGCTAAACGATAATTTTTCAGTTCCAACACTGGTCAGATCTGTGAGGTCTTTTTTCAGCGAGTAGGTGAAGTTTGTGCCGTTTTGTTTGATTTTCAGGTTGTCGCCGGCTTTGAGGGTGATTTCTCTGGCTGTTAGTACTCCTTTCTCGTTGAAATATACTGCCCAATCTGAATTTTCTTCTACTTTTTCTTTTTCTCCCGTGCCTTCTTTATCGGAATTGACTATCAACACGGCAACAGTGCGTTGTACGGGGTCTAAATATAAATCTTCTTCTTGCTCTTCATTGTTAGCACTTGCCTGAACCGTTGCAAACAACAGTGTCGCCAATACGGCGGTCTCCACGGTTGCGGAGGCGCGTTTGGTGTGGTTGCGTGTGAGCTCGGATACGACGACCCAGGCATTGAGGGCACTATTCCAAATGATGCGGTATATTTTGTTCATTTTGTTTTTTCTTTTGGTTTGTTTGAATGGTTAAATCGGGGTTTGGGGGCGGATGGTGCGGCATCCGCCCGGTTTTTGGGGGTTGGGGGTTTTCTGATAAATTCCCCCAACTTAAAATCTCGTCATTCCCGCGAAGGCGGGAATCTGGGACGTGGAATCTAAGGAAACTGTTTTATTCGGTAAGTTTCCGTGCCGACGGGTCTGGATTCCC
>NZ_KV815406.1:0-4383 GCF_001814225.1 Neisseria sp. HMSC070F02
CGTCATTCCCGCGCAGGCGGGAATCCAGACCCCCAACGCGGCAGGAATCTATCGGAAATAACCGAAACCGGACGAACCTAGATTCCCGCTTTCGCGGGAATGACGGCAGAGTGGTTTCAGTTGCTCCCGATAAATGCCGCCATCTCAAGTCTCGTCATTCCCTTAAAACAGAAAACAGAAAACCGAAATCAGAAACCTAAAATTTCGTCATTCCCATAAAAAACAGAAAACCAAGTGAGAATAACAATTCGTTGTAAACAAATAACTATTTGTTAATTTTTATTAATATATGTAAAATCCCCCCCCCCCCGAAAGCTTAAGAATATAATTGTAAGCGTAACGATTATTTACGTTATGTTACCATATCCGACTACAATCCAAATTTTGGAGATTTTAACTATGAAAAAAACAGTTTTTACATGTGCCATGATTGCCCTGACCGGTACTGCCGCCGCTGCACAAGAGCTTCAAACCGCTAATGAGTTTACCGTCCACACCGACCTCTCTTCCATTTCTTCAACTCGTGCTTTCCTGAAAGAAAAACACAAAGCTGCCAAACACATCGGCGTACGTGCTGATATTCCTTTTGATGCCAGCCAAGGCATCCGCTTGGAAGCCGGTTTCGGGCGCAGCAAAAAAAATATTATTAATTTGGAAACAGATGAGAACAAGCTGGGTAAGACTAAAAATGTAAAACTGCCCACCGGCGTTCCTGAAAACCGTATCGATCTTTACACAGGCTACACCTATACCCAAACGTTAAGTGATTCTTTAAATTTCCGTGTGGGTGCCGGCTTGGGTTTTGAATCTTCAAAAGACAGCATTAAAACCACCAAGCATACGCTTCACAGCAGCCGTCAGTCGTGGTCAGCCAAAGTTCACGCGGATTTGCTTTCCCAACTGGGTAACGGCTGGTATATCAACCCTTGGTCTGAAGTGAAATTTGACCTCAAGTCCCGCTATAAATTAAACACCGGCGTTACCAGTCTCAAAAAAGACATCAATCAAAAAACCAACGGCTGGGGCTTTGGATTGGGTGCAAATATTGGTAAAAAACTGGGCGAATCCGCCAGCATCGAGGCGGGGCCGTTCTACAAACAACGCACTTACAAAGAATCCGGCGAGTTTAGTGTAACAACCACGAGTGGCGACGTATCGCTCACCATCCCGAAAACCAGTATTCGTGAATACGGCTTGCGCGTCGGCATAAAATTCTGATGATTTGAAATCATCATTGTCGCTTTAAATGCCAAACCGCAAACTATTTTGGTTTGCGGTTTTTACGTGAAATGAATTTGAATAGCCGATGCCGTCTGAAAATTTCAGACGGCATTTTTCCAATCGGTTAAAATACGCGGTTTGTTTTTTTAGGAACGCGCCGTGCTTGCCTCCGCCATCGACTTCATCCTCCATATCGACCAACACCTGCTCGCGCTGTCGGCGCAATACGGTGTGTGGATTTATGCGATTCTGTTTTTGATTGTTTTTTGCGAAACCGGCCTGATTGTTACGCCCTTACTGCCCGGCGATTCGCTGCTGTTTGCCGCCGGCGGGATTGCCGCGCTGGGCGGTATGGATATTCATTTGATGGTTGCATTATTAAGCCTTGCCGCCATACTCGGCGACGCGCTCAATTTTACCGTCGGCAAATATTTCGGCGGCAGGCTGTTCGCCAACCCCGATTCTAAAATCTTCCGACGTGAATATCTCGATAAAACCCACCGTTTTTACGAAAAACACGGCGGCAAAACCATCATCATTGCCCGTTTTATGCCCATCGTCCGCACCTTCGCCCCCTTCGTCGCCGGTATGGGGAAAATGCACTATGCCAAATTTATCCGCTACAACATCATCGGTGGCTTGTTGTGGGTTATCCTGTTTTCTTACGCGGGCTATTTCTTTGCCAACTTCCCCGTCGTAAAAAACAATCTGGGCTTGGTGATGGGCGGCATCATTATTGTTTCCGTCCTGCCGGGTGCGGTTGAAATTGCCCGCGCCAAACTTGCGGTAAAATCCAAACGGTAACTGTTGAGAATTTGTATCATGAATATATTATCTGTAGAAAACGCTTCTTTTGCCATCGGCCACGTTGCCTTGCTCGACAAAACTTCTTTTCAACTCGACAGCGGCGAAAAAGTCGGCTTAATCGGACGCAACGGCGCAGGCAAGTCTTCGTTTTTAAAAATCCTCGCCGGTTTGCAAAAGCTCGACGACGGGCAGATTATTGTTCAAAACAACCTCAAAATCGTTTATGTACCGCAGGAATCCTTTTTTGATAAGGACGCAACCGTATTTGATACCGTTGCCGAAGGTTTGGGCGAAATTCGCGATTTATTGCGCCGTTATCATCATGTCAGCCATGATTTGGAGCACAATTCAGACGACGTTTTATTAAAAGAACTCAACGAATTACAACTCGAAATCGAAGCGAAGGACGGCTGGAAGCTGGATGCGGCAGTCAAGCAGACTTTGGGCGAACTCGGTTTGCCGGAAAACGAAAAAATCGGCAACCTTTCCGGCGGTCAGAAAAAGCGTGTCGCCTTGGCGCAGGCTTGGGTGCAGAAGCCCGACGTATTGCTGCTGGACGAACCGACCAACCATTTGGATATTGACGCGATTATCTGGTTGGAAAACCTGCTCAAGGCGTTTGAAGGCAGCTTGGTCGTGATTACCCACGACCGCCGTTTTTTGGATAATATCGCCACGCGGATTGTCGAACTTGACCGCGGCATTCTACGTTCCTATCCCGGCTCGTTCTCTAAATACAGTGAGAAAAAAGCGCAAGAGTTGGCAGTCGAGGCGGAACATAACCGCTTGTTTGACAAATTTCATGCTCAGGAAGAAGCGTGGATACGCAAAGGCATTGAAGCGCGCCGTACCCGTAACGAAGGCCGCGTGCGCCGCTTGGAAGAGCTGCGCCGCCAACGTGCAGAACGCCGCAACGTGCAGGGACAGGTCAACTTTAAGCTCGACAGCGGTGAGAAGAGCGGCAAAATCATCGCCGAATTGGAGCACGCTTCGTTTGCCTACGGCGGCAAAGTCATTATGGACAAATTCTCCGCCATCTTGCAGCGCGGCGACAAAATCGGCTTAATCGGTCCAAACGGCATCGGCAAAACCACATTTTTAAAACTGATTTTGGGCGAATTGCAGCCGACCTACGGCAGAATCCGTATCGGCAGCAAGCAGGAAGTCGCCTATTTCGACCAGTTCCGCAGCGCGTTGAATGAAAACGACACCGTGTTTTACACGCTCGGACAGGGCAATGATTACGTTGAAGTCGGCGGTAAGAAAAAGCATGTGATGAGCTATTTGGAAGATTTCCTGTTCCCCCCTGCCCGCGCGCAAAGTCCTGTTTCTTCACTCTCCGGCGGCGAACGCAACCGCCTTTTGCTGGCAAAACTCTTTACCCGTCCCGCCAATATTTTGGTCTTGGACGAACCGACCAATGACTTGGACATCGACACCCAAGAGCTGCTCGAAGACCTGTTGCGCGATTATCAAGGCACGGTATTCCTTGTCTCGCACGACCGTATGTTCCTCGATAACGTGATTACCCAAAGCCTTGTTTTTGAAGGAAATGGAAGGTTAAAAGAATATATCGGCGGCTATCAGGACTACATCGACGCAAAATCACGCGAAGCGAAGATTCAGACGGAATCCGCACCCAAAACAGCCGATGCCGAACCGGTGAAAGAAAAACCCAAAGCCAACCGCACGGTCAAACTGTCCTACAAAGAACAGCGAGAACTCGATGCCCTGCCCGACGAAATCGCCGCCTTGGAAGCCGAACAGGCAGAAATCAACGCGCAGCTTTCCGATCCCGAAATCTTCAAAGATTACGAAAAAGCCGGCGCACTGCAAAGCCGCGCCGAAGAAATCGAAATGCTGCTTTTGGAAAAGCTGGAACGCTGGGAGCTGCTGGAAACCAAACAGAACGGCAATGCCGTCTGAAATCAAACAGGAAGAAAAAAATGTTCAAACGACCTGAAGAAATCATCGTCCTGATACTTGCCGTCCTCTGGATTGCCGGTACGTATTTTCTCGCCGCCCTGTTTGGAGCGGACGCTTATACCGTGTTAAAAATCACTGCCCTTACCCTGCTTTGGTCTGCCGCATCATTCCTCCTTTGGCAAAAAAACCTCAGCCGGCATATCTGGCCGCTGCTGCTCGGCTGCCTGACTGCCTGTTGGTGGCCGTATCTGAATCAATCGGTCGCACCCGGTTCTTTACCTTGGTATGCATCATGGACGTTCAAAACCATCTTAGCCCTGATTCCCGTAACCGCAGGTTATCTGTTTAAATGGAAACAATACCGGCAGCGCAAAACAAAGCCGTAAGCCCGTCTTTTTCAGACGGCGGCGGATTCGCATTTGAAGTGCA
>NZ_KV815407.1:0-19405 GCF_001814225.1 Neisseria sp. HMSC070F02
CGATACCGATGCCGTCTGAACCTTCAGACGGCATGAGACCTTTGCCTGCGTACTTGGTACGCTGGTCGCCTCCGAACATGGCGCGACACCCGACATTTCCGCCGAACGCATCGGGCGTTTCATGAATCCGGTTTAAAACGCATGGAAAAATGCCGTCTGAAAGCCTTTCAGACGGCATTTCGCTTGAGATTCCGTTTACCAATGGCTGACAAACGCTTCCAAATCGGTATTCTTGGGCTTATGCACTTCCTCTGTCGGCGTGCCGACCATCATCAGCCCGATGATTTTATCCTTATCCGCACATCCGAAAGCCTCACGCAACAGGGGGCTGTTGACCCACATCCCCGTAATCCAGACATTGTCGAAACCTTGCGCCGTTGCCGCCAGTTGCAGCGCATACGCCGCACAACCCGCCGTCAGCATCTGCTCCCATTCCGGTTTCGGCTTAGGCACATCGCGGTTCGGCGCAAACGTTACACCGATAACCATCGGCGCCATATTGCCCACTTTTTCCGCCTTTTTCATCGCATCGTCGCCGAAATTCAATTCGGCAACCGTTTGCTTTAACACATCGCGAAAACGTTGCAATCCTACCTCGCCTTGAATCACGGTAAAACGGAAGGGGCGCATATTGCCGTGATCGGGAACTTGGGTTGCCGCCTGAAATATTTGTTCCAACTCCGCCGCATCGGGGGCGGGGTGCTTCAGCTTTTTGGAAGATCGGCGGTTCGTCAATAATTTTAAAGCATCCATATCGTTATACTCCGGTCATCGGTCGGGTGTTCGGACACATATGCCGTCCGAAGGCTTCAGACGGCATATCCGGCATCAGCGCGGACGGCGGCAGGCTGCCAATATATCCATTTCCTTCCGATAGGTTTGGCTGTTGGAAATGTCCATCAGCCCCAATACCGTGCTGAAATAGTGGTCGTGCGAATATTCGTTTTCCGCCGCTTTTTGTTTGAGGCATTGGAAATCTATGCCCCCGTGTTGGCGGAAGGCTTTGGAAAACCACATAACCATCGGGATATGCGTCTGCCCGGAAGGCGCGATGGCGTAAGGCGCGGCGTGCAGGTACATCCCGTTTTCGCCCAAACTTTCGCCGTGGTCGGAAACATAATGCACCACGCTTTCCAAATCGTCGCGGTTTTCAAGTTTGCGGATAACCTTGTCGATAAACTGGTCCACATACAAAACCGTATTGTCGTAAGTGTTGACCAGCGTGGCGCGGGTGCATTTGTTGATTTCGTTGGTGTCGCAGGTCGGCGTGAATTTGCGTTCGGCTTCGGTATAGCGTTCGTAATACGTCGGCCCGTGGCTGCCGATGGTATGCAGGATTAAAACCGCGTCTTTATCGTTTTTGTTGAGGACTTCGTCGAACTTAGTCAGCAGGATATTGTCGAGGCACTCGCCGTTGCGGCAGTATTCGGGCAGGTTGAGCGAGGTAACGTCGGTATTCGGCACTTTGCCGCACACGCCCTTGCAGCCGGAATCGTTTTCCAACCAAGTAACTTCCACGCCGGCGCGCTGCACGATGTCCAGCAGGTTGTCTTGGTGTTCGGCTTTGATTTCGTCATAATCCGTGCGGTCGAAGGTTGAGAACATACACGGCAGGGAGTGCGCGGTCGATGTGCCGCAGCTTCTGACCTGCGGGAAATTGACAATTTCATCGCCGCGCGCGGCAAGCAGCGGCGTAGTTTGGCGGCTGTAACCGTTCAAACCCCAGTTGGCGGCACGCGTGGTCTCGCCCACGACCAGCACCACGAAACGGCGCAGGCTGCCGGCCGGCCGGTTTTGCACGACCGCCATATCCAATTGCGTATAAGGAATATTGGAACGCTTCCAATCTTTGTATTTCGACACGCCCGCGCCGATGAAATTAGACGGCACAATCAGATGGGTTACTGATTTATTGTTGCGGAAAAACGAGGCGTAATCCTGATATTGCAACATTGCGATGCCCAACGCGCACAAAAAGGAAACGGCGGCAAGCACAAGGCGCGTCAAAAACTCCTTATACCAAACGCGGTATTTAACCTTGACGGCGATATACGCCAGCGCGGGCAATACGCCCAAACATACAATCCACAGCACATAGCCCGGCGTAATCAGGCGCGCGCTTTCGGCAGCCGTAGTTTGCAAGACATTATTCAACATCGACTTGTTGAAATAGATATTGAAAAATATTTCTTGGTAAGACACCGCCGCACTGATAACCAATATCAACGGAATCAATACCTTATGCACGAAAGGCAGGGCAATGACGTGAAAAACGAAATTACTTAAAAAAAACAGCACCACCGGCATCGTATAGAGGAAGATATCCGCCCCGGTGCCGTTAAAAGGATGAAGCTCGACAACTTTGGCAAAAAAGGCGTAATTCAATACCAGCGAGGAATACAGGGAAAGGAAGGCAATCAGCGCGGAAGAGCCGAGCTTCGGCCTCAGGTTCGGTTTTATCATTTGGAATGTGTCGGATAAGGGTTGGAAAAGGCATCCGGCATTTGGAATCCGGATTATTGAAAAAGATTCTTAATTATAAGGCAACGGAGCAAAGCAGGGCAAGAAAACGGCGGCTGTGCGGGGGGTTCCGCCCGCCATTCAAACGTCCGGCAGACATAAAAACATCGTAAGCAAGATTCGAACCGGTCTGCAACCGCCCCTGCCAGAAAAACGGGCAAAGCATTTCATATTGGAAAAACCCGGCCGCGCCGCCGACGGGACAGTCCGGCACAAACAGCATCACGCTCGGATTGAAAAGGACGGATAGCCGCCGGCAGCACAATCTTACCACCTCCAAAACGCCGCCGGAGAACGCCGAAACAGCCGATGCCGTCTGAAGCCGCTTCAGACAACATCGGGACATCAACCGTAACGCCGTTGGAAATCGCGCATAAAATCCGCCAAAGCCCGCACGCCTTCAAGCGGCATCGCATTATAAATGCTGGCACGCATACCGCCGACGGTTTTATAGCCCTTAAGCAGGCACAAGCCCTGCAATTCGGCTTCCAGCACAAAACGGCGGTCAAGCTCCTCATCCCCCGTTTGGAACACGACATTCATTTTAGAACGCGCATTCGGACGGATACGGTTGATATAGAAACCGCCGCTGCCGTCTATCGTCTCATACAAGGTTTGCGCCTTCAGCCGATTGACCGCTTCAATTTTTTTCACACCGCCCTGCGCCTGCAGCCAGCGGAACACCAGCCCCGACATATAAATCGCGTAAGTTGACGGCGTGTTGTACATACCTTCGCGGTTCAAATGCGAACGGTAGTTGAACACATCGGGAATATCGTTCGGACAACGCTCGAGCAAATCCTCACGCACAATCACCACCGTAACCCCTGCCGGCCCGATGTTTTTCTGTGCGCCTGCGTAAATCAGTCCGTAGTCGGCAACATCAAACTCGCGCGACAAAATCTCGCTGGACATATCGCACACCAGCGGCGGCATGCCTTCTGAAAGGCGCGGCACTTCACGGTATTGCAGCCCGTTGACCGTTTCATTGACGGCAAAATGGACAAACGCCGAATCGGGTGCAACATCCCACGTTTCCACAGGCGGCAGGTCGAGATAGTCGAACTGCTCGCCGCCATGCGCCGCCAAACGGATTTCCGTATCGGTCAAACGGCTCATCTGTTCATAAGCGATACGGCTCCAGTTGCCCGTTACCACCGCGTCGGCAGTGCGGAAACCGTGTGCCAGATTCATGGCTGCCATATTAAATTGGGTTGTTGCTCCACCCTGCAGAAACAATATCTTATAGTTGTCAGGCACTTTCAAAAGCTGCCTCAAATCCTGTTCCGCATGATGCAGGATGCTCAAAAACATTTCCGAACGGTGGCTCATCGCCATCACAGGAAAACCCGTACCGTTGTAGTCCAACATTTCCTGCCGCGCCGTTTCCAACACGGCTTCGGGCAATACGGCAGGGCCGGCGGAAAAATTGTAAATCGGATAAAGAGACATAATGCAGCCTTGATTCTGAACAATAACCCGCCCGATTTTAGGCTTGCAGCAGGCTTTGTGCAAGGATGGGAAATACCTGTCCTCCGCCCCGCTTCATGCCGCCCGAACACGGAAAACAACATCAATATATTGATTTACAAATATAAAAATCATGCTAGCGACAAATAGATACATTTGTTTTGTCAACAATATTCACGATTTCCCATTACAAACCTCCCTTACACCCGCTTTTTTCCGTCCCAAAAACACAAAATAAATCAACACTTTCATTTCTCCGCAAAAGCGGTTATAATCACGCCGATTTTTCAACTTTGACGAAAAATGGCCACGGGGCCATTTTTTTATTATGTACATAGGGAGCAGCATGGATATCCAAACCATCCTCGAAAAAACCCTGCCCGGCCTGGGCTACGAACTGGTCGATTTCGAACTGACCGCGCAAGGAACATTGCGCGTGTTCATCGACAAAGAAAGCGGCATTACCGTCGAAGACTGCGCAACCGTCAGCAACCACTTGAGCCGCGTCTTCATGGTTGAAGACATCGACTACAAAAACCTGGAAATTTCCAGCCCCGGACTCGACCGCCCCTTGAAAAAAGCCGCCGACTTCGTGCGCTTTGCCGGTCAGAATGCCAAAATCAAAACCCGCCTGCCGATAGACGGTCAGAAAAACTTTATCGGTAAAATCGAAGGCTGCGAAAACGATACCGTTACCGTATCCTTCGACGGCAAAACCGTACAAATCGAATTGGGCAACATCGACAAAGCCCGTCTGCGCCCCGAATTCAAATTCTAAAACACAACAATATTGGAGATGTTCAAAATGAGTCGTGAAATGTTACAGCTGGCAGAAGCACTGGCAAGCGAAAAAAACGTTGATGCGGAAGTCGTCTTCCAAGCACTGGAATTCGCCCTGTCTACCGCCGCCAAGAAAAAGGCAGACCGCGAACACATGGACGTGCGCGTCCAAATCAACCGCGACACCGGCGAATACCAAACCTTCCGCCGCTGGCTGATTGTCGCCGATGAAGACTATACCTATCCCGATGTCGAAAAAACCATCGAGGAAATCCAAGAGGAAATTCCCGGCACTACCATCCAAATCGGCGAATACTACGAAGAGCAGCTGCCCAACGAAGGCTTCGGCCGCCAAGCCGCGCAAACCGCCAAACAAATCATCCTGCAACGCATCCGCGATGCCGAGCGCGAGCAGAATCTGAACGAGTTTCTCGCCGTCAAAGAAGACATCGTGTCTGGCACGGTCAAACGCGTCGAACGCCACGGCATCATCGTCGAAGTCGTTGCCGGCAAACTGGACGCGCTGATTCCGCGCGACCAAATGATTCCGCGCGAAAACTTCCGCAGCGGCGACCGCATCCGCGCCCTCTTCCTGCGCGTCGAAGAAATCGGCAACACCGGCCGCAAACAAGTCATCCTGAGCCGTACTTCCGGCGATTTCCTCGTCAAACTGTACGCCAATGAAGTACCTGAAATTGCAGACGGCATGCTTGAAATCCGCGCTGTCGCCCGCGACCCGGGCCAGCGTGCCAAAGTCGCCGTCAAAGCCAACGACCAGCGCATCGATCCGCAAGGCACCTGTATCGGCGTTCGCGGTTCGCGTGTCAATGCCGTCAGCAACGAATTGTCCGGCGAGCGCATCGACGTTGTCCTTTGGTCGCCCGAGCCTGCCCAATTCGTCATGAGCGCGCTCTCACCCGCCGAAGTCAGCCGCATCGTCATCGACGAAGACAAACACGCCGTCGATGTCATCGTTGCCGAAGACCAGCTCGCGCTCGCCATCGGACGCGGCGGTCAAAACGTGCGCCTTGCTTCCGACCTGACTGGCTGGCAGCTCAACATCATGACTTCCGCCGAGGCAGACGAACGCAATGCGGCAGAAGATGCCGCCATCCGCCGCCTGTTTATGGATCACTTGAACGTGGACGAAGAAACCGCCGACGTACTGGTTCAGGAAGGTTTTGCAACCTTGGAAGAAGTCGCCTATGTTCCTGCCGCCGAACTGCTTGCCATTGAAGGATTTGACGAAGAAATCGTCGATATGCTCCGCAACCGCGCCCGCGATGCCATCCTGACCATGGCGATTGCCGCCGAAGAAAAACTGGGCGAAGTGTCCGACGATATGCGCAACCTCGAAGGCATAGATGCCGATATGCTCCGCAGCCTTGCCGAAGCAGGCATTACCACCCGCGACGACTTGGCAGAGCTTGCTGTGGACGAACTGATTGAAATCACCGGTGTAAACGAAGAAACCGCAAAAGCCGTCATCCTGACCGCACGCGAACACTGGTTTACCGAAGACAAATAAAGGGGGTACAGATGAGTAACACAACCGTAGAACAATTTGCCGCCGAGCTGAAACGCCCCGTCGAAGACCTGTTGAAACAGTTGAAAGAAGCCGGCGTCAGCAAAAACAGCGGCAGCGATTCCCTGACGCTGGACGACAAACAGCTTCTGAACGCCTACCTGACCAAGAAAAACGGCAGCAACGGCGGTACCATCAGCATCCGCCGCACCAAAACCGAAGTCAGCACCGTTGACGGCGTAAAAGTCGAAACACGCAAACGCGGACGCACTGTCAACATTCCTTCTGCCGAAGAATTGGCAGCACAGGTAAAAGCCGCCCAAACCCAAGCCGCACCTGTCCGGCCGGAGCAGACGGCAGAAGACGCGGCAAAAGCCCGAGCCGAAGCTGCCGCACGTGCAGAAGCCCGTGCCAAGGCAGAAGCGGAAGCGGCAAAACTGAAAGCGGCAAAAGCAGGCAACAAAGCCAAACCTGCCGCGCAGAAACCCACCGAAGCAAAAGCCGAAACCGCACCCGTTGCGGCGGAAACCAAACCCGCCGAAGAAAGCAAAGCGGAAAAAGCCCAAGCCGACAAAATGCCGTCTGAAAAACCCGCCGAATCCAAAGAAAAAGCCGCCAAGCCGAAACACGAGCGAAACGGCAAAGGCAAAGATGCCAAAAAACCGGCGAAACCTGCCGCACCTGCCGTGCCGCAACCCGTGGTCAGCGCAGAAGAACAGGCGCAACGCGATGAAGAAGCACGCCGCGCCGCCGCACTTCGCGCCCACCAGGAAGCCCTGTTGAAAGAGAAACAGGAACGCCAGGCACGCCGCGAAGCCATGAAACAACAGGCAGAACAACAGGCAAAAGCCGCACAGGAAGCCAAAACCGGCAGACAGCGTCCCGCCAAACCTGCCGAGAAACAGCAGGCAGCCGCGCCAGCCGTCGAAAATAAACCTGTCAATCCGGCAAAAGCGAAAAAAGAAGACCGCCGCAACCGCGATGACGAAGGTCAAGGCCGCAACGCCAAAGGCAAAGGCGGAAAAGGCGGACGCGACCGCAACAATGCACGCAATGGCGACGACGAGCGCGTACGCGGCGGTAAAAAAGGCAAAAAACTCAAACTCGAGCCGAACCAACACGCCTTCCAAGCACCGACCGAACCTGTCGTACACGAAGTTTTGGTGCCTGAAACCATTACCGTTGCCGACTTGGCACACAAAATGGCAGTCAAAGGCGTGGAAGTGGTCAAAGCCCTGATGAAGATGGGCATGATGGTTACCATCAACCAATCCATCGACCAAGACACCGCCCTGATTGTCGTCGAAGAACTCGGACACATCGGCAAACCCGCCGCCGCCGACGATCCCGAAGCCTTCTTGGACGAGGGCGCGGAAGCGGTGGAAGCCGAAGCATTGCCGCGTCCGCCCGTCGTTACCGTCATGGGCCACGTCGACCACGGCAAAACCTCGCTGCTGGACTACATCCGCCGTACCAAAGTGGTACAGGGCGAAGCGGGCGGCATTACCCAACACATCGGTGCATACCACGTTGAAACCCCACGCGGCGTGATTACCTTCTTGGATACTCCGGGTCACGAAGCGTTTACCGCCATGCGTGCGCGCGGTGCGAAAGCAACCGACATCGTGATTCTTGTGGTCGCCGCCGACGACGGTGTGATGCCGCAAACCATCGAAGCCATTGCACACGCCAAAGCGGCAGGCGTTCCGATTGTGGTTGCCGTCAATAAAATCGATAAAGACACTGCCAACCCCGAACGTATCCGCCAAGAACTGACCCAACACGAAGTCATCCCCGACGATTGGGGCGGCACGGTTCAATTCATCGACGTTTCTGCGAAAAAAGGAACGAACATCGACGCGCTGCTCGAAGCCGTATTGCTCGAAGCCGAAGTATTGGAACTGACCGCACCTGTCGATGCGCCCGCCAAAGGCATCATCGTTGAGGCGCGCTTAGACAAAGGGCGCGGCGCGGTTGCCACATTGCTGGTTCAAAGCGGTACGCTGAAAAAAGGCGATATGCTGCTGGCCGGTACCGCATTCGGCAAAATCCGCGCGATGGTCGATGAAAACGGCAAATCCATTACCGAAGCCGGCCCGTCCATCCCGGTCGAAATCCTCGGCTTGTCCGACGTACCGAATGCGGGTGAAGACGCGATGGTATTGGCGGACGAGAAAAAAGCGCGCGAAATCGCCCTCTTCCGCCAAGGCAAATACCGCGACGTGCGCCTTGCCAAACAGCAGGCGGCGAAGCTGGAAAATATGTTCAACAATATGGGCGAAACCCAGGCCCAATCTTTGTCGGTCATCATCAAGGCAGACGTTCAGGGTTCTTACGAGGCTTTGGCGGGCAGCCTGAAAAAACTGTCCACCGACGAGGTGAAAGTGAACGTATTACACAGCGGCGTGGGCGGCATTACCGAATCGGATGTCAACCTTGCCATCGCGTCCGGGGCGTTCATTATCGGCTTTAACGTGCGTGCAGATGCCTCTTCGCGCAAACTTGCCGAAAATGAAAATGTGGAAATCCGCTACTACAACATCATCTATGATGCCATCGACGACGTGAAAGCCGCCATGAGCGGTATGCTTTCCCCGGAAGAGAAAGAACAGGTTACCGGTACGGTCGAAATCCGTCAGGTCATCTCCGTTTCCAAAGTCGGCAATATTGCAGGCTGTATGGTTACCGATGGTGTGGTCAAACGCGATTCCCATGTCCGCCTCATCCGCAACAACGTGGTTATCCATACCGGCGAGCTGGCTTCGTTGAAACGCTATAAAGACGACGTAAAAGAAGTCCGCATGGGCTTTGAGTGCGGTCTGATGCTCAAAGGCTACAACGAGATTATGGAAGGCGACCAACTGGAATGCTTCGACATCGTCGAAGTTGCCCGCAGCCTGTAATTCCTTTGCAAATAAAATGCCGTCTGAAGCCTTCAGACGGCATCGGAAAACGGGTTCTGTATCATACAGAACCCGTTTTTTGTCGCAAATCGGCTTCAGCGACCCTCCTGCCTTATCCCGATTTGAATCTGACTTGCCATACAAACAGGCTTCAGACGGCATTATAGTGAATTAAATTTAAACCGGTACAGCGTTGGCTCGCCTTGCCGTACTATTTGTACTGTCTGCGGCTCGCCGCCTTGTCCTGATTTAAATTTAATTCACTATATTTTCCCGACAGGCGGATTTGAAGTTTCTCCACATATCCGGCGCGTTCGGTACGGCTGGTTTCGGGGCGGTACGTATTGAGCGACGACCATTTCCAATGACTGCGGGCTTTGTTGAGTTCGGGCGGGAGTCTGGCGGCGTCCCACGGGGCTTTGCGGCTGTGCAGCTCGATATCCGACTGTGCCGCGTGTCCGCGCGTTTGCAGGACGTGGAGCAAATCGAGGGCGCGGGCGGCGAGCAGGGTCAAGGTTTCAGGGTCGGTGTGCAAGGTTTGGCGGCCGGAGAGTTTGTCGGAAATGGTGCGGGTATTGGGCAGGATGCCGCCCAAAAAGCCGCCGATTGCCGTACCCAATCCGAGCGAGCCGCCGAGTGTGGCGATGTCCAGCCCCAAGCCGATGAGCGCGCCGGTTGCCGCGCCCGTGCCGGTGCGGATGCCGTATTGTTTGAGCAATTCGCTGTCGAACGGGTCTTGGCGGAAGGCTTGCGGCATCCAGTCGCCGCCGTCGATTTCGCTGTGGTAGAAACGGTAGAGGGCAAACAGCCGCTGCTGCATCTGCCGTTCGAGTTGGCGTATTTCCGCCTGCATGGTTTGCAGCACGGTGGCGGTATCCTCGTTTTCGTCCACTTCCTGCCTGAAGGCGGCGGCATCGAGCAGGAAATCGGCGATTTCGCGGCGCGCTTCGCCGTCCAGCCGCTGCCATTCGCGCCGGCGCATGGCTGTCAGGCGGTCAAGTGTGCTGCGTTCGGGCAACATGGTGGCGAGGTTTTCCCACAGGCGTAGTTCGCCTTCAAAATCAAAGGCGACGGTGTCGAACCCTGCGAAAACGTGCAGGTTTCTCCTCGCCAGCATGGTTGTCCACGATTCGGGAAGCTGTCCGCCGGTAAAGTTGAACACGGGCATAACCGGTTTGGCACACCATGAAAGGATGGTCAATTCATCCCGATATTTGTCGAGGACGGGTTCGCGCGCGTCGATGACGTACATTGCCATATCGCTTTGCAAGACTTGCCGTAAGACTTTGGCTTCCTGATTGAAATCATGGTGCGCACCGTGGCTGCCGAGAAACTGTTGCAGCCGCTCGATGCCGTCTGAACGCGTATCCGTATGGGTTTCCAGCCATTCCAAAACACCGCCCGCGTCTTCGAGTCCGGGCGTGTCATACAGGAAAACCAGCATGTCCGCGCCGTCGCTGATGGCGGCTTCTTCGACATGGCGCGTAGTGGACGGGGCATTTTTGACTTCGCCGAAGCCGCTGTCGCGCAATAGGGTGCGCAGGAGCGAGGTTTTGCCGGTATTGGTATGCCCGACGACGGCGAGGGAAAGGGGTTGTTTGTTCATGATGTTTTTGAAGAATGGATTTTCAGACGGTCTTTTTTCAGAATGGCGGCTTAACAGAACATTTCAAGTGAGTTTATTGGTCTTTCAAACGCCCTTCCTGCGCCGCCCTGTCAGGCTCAAGCCACGCCGCGCCGCATTCGGCCAGCGCGTTACGCCAATGTCCCAGCTTTTCCGAAAGGTCGTCTGAAAGCCCCTGTTCCGCCAAAAGCTGCACCACCGCGCCGCCCTGCGCCGCTTCCGAAAGTCGGACAATCTGCCGCAGCACGCCCCGGTCCGGCACAGTTTGGGCGCGCACGCCGATAAGCAGTTGCGCCGGTTTCTGCTTCAGCTCTGTCTCCAGCGCGGCAACCTGTTCCCGATTGGTGGCAACGCCCTTATCCAGCCATTCCTGTGCCAGCCTGCCCTCGAACCACGCGCCGTCCTGCCATTCGGTTTCCAGCATGACCGCCCATTTCGGCGCATCGTTCAAGACGATTTTCGGCGAAACGGCGGACACGGTTTCCCGACGCGTATCCGCATCGACGATTTGCGTCTGCCAGCGGCGGATGACCGCCTGATAATAGGGCTTTTCCAAATCCAAGCCGTTTTTGCTTGTTTTCAAAAGGATTTTACACACCACCCAAGCCAAGAAGCGCGGCAGGATGCCGTAGCAGGCGATACTGCCGACCAGCAGCCCCGACCAAGCCTGCGCATCGGCAATATTGCCGTTCAGACGACCTTCAACTACCGCCCGCGCATCGGGGACAGGGAAACCGAGTTTCGACGGCAGCCATGCCAACATTTCCACCAGCCGTACCGAAGCGGCATTGCTCAACAGCGTGCTTTCCCAGTTGAACGTATATTGCCGCACCAAAAGCAGCAGCAATACCGACACCAGCATTCCGAGCAGCGTGCAGAGCCACAGGCTGTGCGACGTTGCGCCTATTTTCCAACGTACCGAAGGTTGCCGCCACTCGTCGGCATACAGCCGCAACACCGCCTGATTTACAGGGTCTCTGCCCCGAAACCACGTCGCCGGACTGCTGAAAAAACGCCCCACTTTCACGCGCAGGAACAACGTTGCCAACCATACTGCCAACATAAGCGTATTCATGCCCAACACGCCCGCCAAAACCAAAAAGAAATTCAGCCCCTGATTGTCCATTAGAAGATAAGTGCTTGAAAAACCGGTAAAAAATGCAAACGTCGCTGCTGCCACCCACAACCAGAACGACCCCGCACGCACACGTTCCAACGTCTCCCGCAGCATACGGTTCCTGTCAATCATCTCCGCCCGACGGATGATTTTTTCCTCCGTACTGCCGTCCACGCGGCGCAAAGCCTCCGTCGCCTGCACGGGATCGCCGCTGAAAATAAAGCCGCCTTCTTCCAAAATACGGACCAGCTCAACCAGTTTTCGGGATGGATTCAACATAAAATGCCGTCTGAAAATAAAAAACAGATTTTAACACACGCATTTTCAAGAATATTCACAGTGTAGGCAAAGAGTAAATCCCACACAGAGGCAAAAGTATCGGCGTAAACTGACTGCCTCTACTTTCCCGAAAGATTGTGCGATGTATACAGGCGAACGCTTCAATACTTACAGCCATTTGAGCGGTTTGATTCTGGCGGCGGCAGGTTTGGTGCTGATGCTGCTGAAAACCATAGGACACGGGGACGGCTACCGTATCTTCAGCGTATCGGTTTACGGCATCAGCCTTCTTCTGCTCTATTTGAGTTCCTCGCTGTACCACGGAATTGCAGCCGGAAAACTGAAAAGCATTTTGAAAAAAACCGACCACTGCATGATTTATGTCCTGATTGCCGGAAGCTACACACCGTTTGCACTGGTTTCTTTGAGAAACGGGCCGGGCTGGACGGTATTTTCACTGTCCTGGCTGCTGGCGGCTGCAGGAATCGCACAAGAACTCACCATCGGACGGAAAAGCGAAAAACGTCTGCTGTCTATTGTGATTTATGTCGTCATGGGTTGGATGGTCTTGGCGGTAATGAAATCCCTGACAGCCTCACTCCCGTCGGCAGGACTGGCTTGGCTGGCGGCAGGCGGTATGCTGTACAGCGTCGGCATTTACTGGTTTGTAAACGATGAAAAAATCCGACACGGGCACGGAATCTGGCATCTGTTCGTATTGGGCGGCAGCATCACCCAATTTGTCAGTGTGTACGGTTATGTAATCTGAATGCCGTCTGAAAAACAAAACCTCCCGATCCTGAAGATTGGGAGGTTTTCTGTTTGCCGGACATCAGCCCTTGTCGTGGAACTCGTGGAATTCATACGGATAAGACAAATCCCGACCCGCTTTTTTTTGTGCCAAATAATCATCATAAATGGCACGGATTTCCTTACGCAGCAAGAACAGGGCAATCAGGTTGGGGATAACCATAAAACCGTTGAACATATCCGACAGGCTCCAAACCAAATCGACTTTGCCGAGCGTACCCAAAACAATGGCAAGCAGAACCAATGCGCGATAGATGCCCAAGTGTCTTCCCCTGAAAAGAAAACGGATGTTGGACTCGCCGAAATAATACCAGCCGATAATGGTCGTAAAGGCGAAGAAGGTCAGACACACGGCAAGCAATTGCGAACCGAAGCCCGGGAATGCCTTGTTAAAGGCAAATTGAGTAACCGCCGCACCCTGTTCGCCCGAAAGGTTGGCATCGGTCAGCAGGATAATCAGCGCAGTTGCCGTACATACCAAAATCGTATCGATAAACACACCGACAAATGCCGCCATACCTTGCTGCACCGGATGCTTCACATCCGCAGTCGCGTGGGCGTGCGGAGTCGAACCCATCCCCGCCTCATTGGAAAACAGACCGCGCGCCACGCCGAAACGTATCGCTTCGCGCATACCGATACCCGCCGCACCGCCCAAAACGGCTTCGGGATTGAAGGCGGCGGTAAAGATGTGGTTGAACATCGGCACAATATGGTCGGAAAATTCAAACAGGATAACGACGGCGCACAAAATATAAACAACCGCCATAAACGGCACGACAAACTGGGCAATATTGGCAATACGGTTCACGCCGCCAATCACAACCATGCCCGCAAGGACGGCAAGCACAATACCGACTGCCAAAGAAGGCACATCAAATGCAATGGTAACGGCAGAAGCAATGGAGTTTGCCTGTGTCGCATTACCGATAAAGCCCAATGCGATAATCAACGCAATGGAAAAGAAACCGGACAAAAAACGCGCCGCGCCCCTGCCGATTTTCGGAGTCAGACCGTGGGTGATGTAGAACGCCGGCCCACCGATGTATTTGCCGTGGCTGACGACGCGGTATTTCTGCGCCAGCAGTGCCTCCGCAAAAATCGTGGACATCCCCAAAACGGCAGAAACCCACATCCAAAAAATCGCGCCCGGCCCGCCTGCGGTGATGGCGGTCGCCACGCCGGCGACGTTGCCCGTACCGATTTGCGCAGATATGGCAACCGCCAACGCCTGAAACTGCGATAAAGACTTGTCGTCTTTATCGCCTTTGGCAAACAAGCCGCCGAATACGGATTTGAATCCCGCGCCCAGCTTGGTAATCTGCGGCGCACCGAGATACAGCGTAAAAAACAGGCCGATACCCAAAAGCGCGTAAATCAGCAGGTAGTCCCAAAGAAACCGATTGACTGTACCCACCAGAACAGACAATATATTTTCCATAAAATAAACCTTATCTTACAATTAAAATGACTGCCTTCCAAAAGACATTCCAATAAGGAAACACGGCGAGCAGACCGTATTTGCCGCAACAGATGCCTTAAATTGTCAACAATCGGGGAGAAGCTGCGCCATCATACCGTAAAATATCGTTAATTAAAACATTTCTTTATTTTTAAGCGGAAAGCGGAGGAAATCGCTTTCAGACAGCATAGACAACGGCACGGCATAAAACAGGATATTTTGGGTACTTGCAACTTATGTTAAAATGCCGACCGTAAAAAATCTGACAAAAACAGATTAATTATTTGAAATAAGAAAGGAAATTTATGGCAGGCCATAGCAAGTGGGCAAATATCCAGCATAAAAAAGCCCGTCAGGATGCCAAACGCGGCAAAATCTTTACCCGTTTAATCAAAGAAATCACCGTTGCGGCGCGTATGGGCGGCGGCGACCCCGGTTCAAATCCGCGCCTGCGCCTGGCTTTGGAAAAAGCAGCCGAAAACAATATGCCCAAAGACAATGTGCAACGTGCCATCGACAAAGGTACGGGCAACTTGGAAGGCGTGGAATACATCGAGTTGCGCTACGAAGGCTACGGCATCGGCGGCGCGGCTTTGATGGTGGACTGCCTGACCGACAACAAAACCCGCACCGTTGCGGACGTACGCCACGCGTTTACCAAAAACGGCGGCAACTTGGGTACCGACGGCTGCGTGGCGTTCAACTTCGTGCATCAGGGCTATTTGGTATTCGAACCCGGCGTTGACGAAGACGCGCTGATGGAAGCGGCTTTGGAAGCCGGTGCGGAAGACGTGGTTACCAACGACGACGGTTCCATCGAAGTCATTACCGCGCCAAACGATTGGGCGGGCGTAAAATCCGCTTTGGAGGCGGCAGGTTACAAATCCGTTGACGGCGACGTTACGATGCGCGCCCAAAACGAAACCGAACTCTCCGGCGACGATGCCGTCAAAATGCAAAAACTGATTGACGCGCTGGAAGACTTGGACGACGTGCAAGACGTTTACACTTCCGCCGTATTGAATTTGGACTGATACGCAGCACAGCAGACATACAATAAAATGCCGTCTGAACCTTTCAGACGGCATTGATTTATTTAGCCCTTGCCCACGCCCACCAAACCGTCAGGACAACCGCCAGAAAATACGCCGCGCTCCAAACAGGCAAAGCAACCCCTAACAGATAATCCGGTTCGGCACAATTTCCGAACCCGCGCACGACAGGCTCGAACCAATCAAACAAAGGCCAGCCCTTCAATCGAAACGTCCACGGCGCGCCGCACGAAGGAGCCGTACCCGGCGGCAGCGACTGCAGCCACAACTGATATGCCGCAACAGAAATACCCGTAACGGCCGGAATACTGATAAAGACAGCACCGAACAAACCGCCCGCCCTTCTTCTTGGTCTGCACATCAGGACAATTGCCGTACACAATGCGGTTGCCAAAACGCATAACCGCTGACTGATACACAAAACGCAAGGCTCCATACCCAAAACATACTGTGCCGCCAAAGAACCGGCAAATGCACAGACCGAAACGGCAAACAGCAGCCAAACGGCTTTTCTAAATAACGGGGTCATTTTCTCAACACACCAATCAAAATACCGATATGCCGATTTTGCTGGATATATCCCGAGATGGCAAGGGACGAATCGACACCGGCTCAGGTGCGGACGATTTCGGTTTTCCCCGATATGCATAAAACCTGACAAGGGACAAAACGGCGATTTGCCCGCACAATGCCCGCAAAAAAATACATCTAGAGGATTTGAATTTCGGCAAATTTAGCGAATCAAAAGTTTATTTCAATGAAATTATATGATTTTTTTGAATAAGCGGATTGACAGGTTTTTGAAGGAATTTGTTACCGGATAGCCATCGGGCAAGTTTTTTGCAAAATTTGAATCGGTCGGGTAAATTTTCAAAAAATAATTGACAGCGGATAAGAAACGGCGGATAATTCTCGCCGTCGAGTTGCTTGATGCAGCTTGATTTTTCTCCTCTATTTCTCCTTTGTAGACTTGGCACACATTCAACCGGATGTGTGCATTTTTTTATCTCCGCTTTTTTTGAAATTTAATTACTTTTATTGTTTGAAATTCCATTCTTTAAGAAATTTAACAAGAAAAACGCTTGCTTTTTGACCGGAAAAGCTGCATAATTCATTCCGTTAGCTGGTTCGAGTAGTCAGTTAATAGTTTCTCCTCTATTTCTCCTTTGTAGACTTGGCACACATTCAACCGGATGTGTGCATTTTTTTATCTGAAGCAACAAGCCTCTGTGCGTGATGTTGTTATGTTTCATTTAGGTGTCAAACCGCATAGCCAGCCTGAAATATTCAATCCAAATCCAAAACCGGATTTTCTTTGACCTCCTCCATCACAACATAACTCCTACTCTCCGAAGCGGCAGGCAGTTGCAATAGGATATTGCCTAGCATATCCCGATAGGCAGACATATCGGGCAAACGTACTTTAATCAGATAGTCGTATTCGCCCGACACCAAGTGGCATTCCATAATTTGCGGAATTTTCAGCACTTCTTTTTTGAAATCTTCGAAAATATTGCCCGATTTGGATTGCAGCTTCAGCTCGACAAAAACCAATAGCGGTTTGCCCAACAGATGGGGATTGAGGTGGGCGTGATAGCCGGAAATATAATGTTCCCGCTCCAAACGGCGCACCCTCTCTGTAACGGGCGTGGTGGACAAGCCTACCTTCTCGGCAAGCTCCGTCATCGGGATGCGGGCATTCTGTTGGAGGATCTTAAGAATGCGGAAATCGATTTTATCTAGTTCTTTCATTTGGATTGCCTTGTATTTATTATTGATTTTAACAAATAGAGTATATAGTGGATTAACAAAAACCAGTACGGCGTTGCCTCGCCTTACCGTACTATTTGTACTGTCTGCGGCTTCGTCGCCTTGTCCTGATTTAAATTTAATCCACTATATATTTGGGAAAGCGATTATATCAGGAAAAGCAAACCGCCTTCCTACCTAAAAACTGCTGCTTCGGCTTGAAGATACAAGGGTCTTTAATATTTTAAAAGCCTTGCCGTTGGATTATAATTCCCTAATTGATTTCTTAATTTTGCTAATAAACACTTGTTTGGTAAGGAATGAATTTATGCGCCCTTTGAACGTGCAGATCAGGTTGGGCAACCTTAGGCACAATTATCGGATTTTGAAGGAAATGCACGGAGGCAAACTGTTGGCGGTAGTGAAGGCCGACGCATACGGACACGGTGCGGTCAGATGTGCTTTCGCGCTGGCAGACTTGGCAGACGGCTTTGCCGTGGCGACAATCGACGAGGGAATCAGGCTGCGGGAGAGTGGCATTACCCATCCGATTGTCCTTTTGGAAGGCGTATTTGAAGCATCAGAGTACGAAGCGGTCGAACAATACTCGCTCTGGCCGGCAGTCGGAAACCAATGGCAACTTGAGGCTTTGCTTTCCCGCCATTGGAAAAAACCTGTCAAGGTCTGGTTGAAAATGGATTCGGGAATGCACCGTACCGGATTTTTCCCTCATGATTACGCTTCGGCATATGCGGCATTGAAGCAGTCGGAATATGTGGACAGTATTGTCAAGTTCTCGCATTTCTCCTGTGCGGACGAACCCGAAAGCGGTATGACGGAAATACAGATGGAAGCATTCGATTTGGGTACGGAAGGGCTGGAAGGCGAAGAAAGCCTTGCCAATTCGGCGGCTATTTTGAATGTTCCCGAAGCACGCAGGGATTGGGGGCGCGCGGGCTTGGCGTTATACGGCATTTCCCCGTTCGGAGGCAGCGATGACAGGCTGAAACCCGTGATGAGGCTTTCAACCCGTATTTTTGGCGAACGCGTTTTACAGCCGCACTCCCCTATCGGTTATGGCGCAACATTTTATACCAGCAAATCTACGCGCGTCGGTCTGATTGCCTGCGGTTATGCGGACGGTTATCCGCGCCGCGCCCCAAGCAATTCCCCCGTCGCCGTCGACGGTAAATTGACCCGGGTCATCGGCAGGGTCTCTATGGATATGATGACCATCGAGCTGGACGCTTCGCAAGAAGGTTTGGGACACGAGGTCGAACTGTGGGGCGATACGGTCAACATCAATACTGTTGCCGAAGCGGCCGGAACCATCCCTTACGAATTGATGTGCAATATCAAACGTGCAAAATTCACTTATATCGAGTAATCAAGTCCAAACAAAAATGCCGTCTGAAGCCTTTCAGACGGCATAAATGCGTTTTGACAAAATCAGTATAGTGGATTAACAAAAATCAGGACAAGGCGACCGAAGCCGCAGACAGTACAGATAGTACGGCAAGGCGAGGCAACGCCGTACTGGTTTAAATTTAATCCATTATAAAAGACATTGCCAAATAGAAAATACTGATAATGCCCACAATCTGAAACCCCATCCTTCCCGCAAAAACGGAAAATCAAAATCAGAAACCTAAAATTTCGTCATTCCCGCGCAGGCGGGAATCCGGTTTTTTGAGTTTCCGTCATTTCTGATAAATTCTCGTCGTTTTTCATTTCTAGATTCCCGCCTGCGCGGGAATGACAAAATTAAAGTTTCAGAATTTATTTGAACAACAAACTAGATTCCCGCTTTCGCGGGGATGCCGGCGGATAGGTTTTGTTGTTTCGGATAAATTCCTGTTGTTTTTTGGTTTCCAGATTCCCACCTTTAAAAGAATGACGTAAGAAAGCAGAAATAAGGACACAGGGATTTTTTATAGTGGATTAACAAAAATCAGGACAAGGCGACCGAAGCCGCAGACAGTACAGATAGTACGGCAAGGCGAGGCAACGCTGTACTGGTTTAAATTTAGGGGCTGTCCTAGATAACTAGGATAAACTCGGTTTTACTAATTGTTTTAAGATGGAACAAGAACTTTTATCTCACTGTTGTTAAA
>NZ_KV815408.1:0-1884 GCF_001814225.1 Neisseria sp. HMSC070F02
GCTTTTCAGCCGTCTGCCGTTTTGACCAAGGTGCTGCCGTGGAAGGAGCAGGTGTAGGATTTTTGAAGAACTTAGTTCCCAATATCCTGTTTCAAATGAAGGAAAGGTTGTCTGAAAGTTAAACACGGTTTCAGACGACCTTTAATCAAATTTAAGAAAATCCTTACCAAGTAAACGGTTTCCGATTCATATCCGAAAGGTTGCCAACTTCATTATCCAACAAGAACTGCTCAAAAGCATTCCAACCTTTCTTTTCTACCAATTCTGCTTCCTGTTTATACAACGGGACAAGCAAAGGGAAAACGATATTGTAGTGTTCGCCATAACAGACCTGAAAATCATCGTCGAAATAAAATGGGGCGGAAACATACAGTGCATCCATTTTTGTTGAATCAACAATGCTTCTGGGCAAATAAACAACCTGCCCCCGAAGAAGGATTTTTTTGTTCTCAATGATGGTTTCTGCCAACCATCTTAAAAATGGGAAAATCTGATTTTCATCATATTTTAAAGAACATACGAAAAGTATTTCAAATCTGCTTTTATAATTCAGATCATGTTTGCTTAACCCTAAAGTAATATAAGTTTTTAAATCCCTGTTAGGGGAAGAGGGAATAGCTGCGATATTTAATTTGTACTGACTTCCCGAATCGCTTTTCGAGCCATGAGAAATAGTGCCTATATATTTTTCAATATGATTAATCATATTTTTCTTAGCTTCCCATCACTGTATCGAATAATCATAGACCAGATTGAGACAAAACGCCTTGTTCCCATTGATAGAAAGTCCGTCTGAAAAGTAAAAGCGTTTCAGACGGACTACGTTTGCCGACTATCCGACCCACTTTATTATCCAATGAGATTCTTGCAGGTATTCTTTTAATATTTCTAAGTTTTCGACCCAGTCATCGTAACTGTCAAACGATGAAAATTTGTCATTTGAAGATAACAGTATCAGAAATCCACCGGTATTTTCCTGGTCATCAATAATTTTTATGAATTTTTCTTCAGGATTGACCCCATTCAGGATAACCCCCAAAGTATTGAATTTTATTTCCATAGACATCCCCTAATCTTTAATGGGAATATAGTTTTTTCAACCCAACCTACACTTTTTGTTAGTTCCCATACGAACCAAAACCTTCATAATTACAATCATTTTTTTGTGCAATACCAAATAACGTAGTTTCAATAGCTAAAATGTTTTCAAGGGAAGGGACGATATTGACGGAACAATAGCAAGTCCACATTTCTCCGAATTCATCTTGTTCAATACTGATTTGAAAATCTTGCCGATAAGAAATGAGTCGGCTTTCTATTGATTGCAGATTCTTTTGAGAACCTCCTATAAAAAACTCTATTATCATAGGTTTTGTCAAATCAAACCCTAGTTCTTGATATTGTTTCAGTACATCTGAAGTAGATTTTTCGTCAACAATCATTTTTAATCTCCATCTTGTTTTCGGTATTTTTTCCCCGGGCTTTCAATTCGATTGTAATTATTGGTACTTTTGGAACCACCGTGAGCGTCAATTCTTCTAGATTCATCTTTGAATGCCTCTCGATTATTTTTGGCAGGAGTAAAATCTGTAGCTATATGAGGGTCATTATTAACCCTAGCTTCTCTTGCTCCAGAGATTTGGGAACGTTGTCTTGTGCCCTTTCCAGAATAAGTTCGACCACTTTCATGAGTATTAGTATAAGAACCAACTTCTGTCCTATATTTTTCTCCATACGGACAATCATTATGAACCCAAACCCCTTCCGTTTCCGCCTGATTACCCTTGACGAAATAAGTATGCCAGTCGGCAACGGTCAGGTTGTAGGCTTTGAGCGGCTGCTGTTTGAGAGTAATGTTTTGAACCGTCTGTTTTGCACCGCTTT
>NZ_KV815408.1:1984-2505 GCF_001814225.1 Neisseria sp. HMSC070F02
CGATGCCGTCTGAAATTTCAATGTAAACGGTTTCCTGGTACGGATTGCCGTATCGGGCGGTAACAGGTTTGTATCCAGTTTTTCCACTGGTTTAATCTTTGGCGAAGACGCGGTCGCCGGCTTGAATATGGGCAATGGCTTTGTAGCCGTCTGCCGTTTTGACCAAGGTACTGCCGTGGAAGGAGCAGGTGTAGGATTTTGAGAAATCCCCGCTAACCGCAGCTTTCCCCGGTTTCGCCGCCTTTGCCAGCTTCGCGACTTTGGCTGCTGCGGCAACGTTGAAGACGGCTTCGACGGTTTCGGCGGCATTGGGGTTTTCCTGTATCCACCGGTCAACGGCTTCACGCGTATTCTTTTCAAAGCCCGCCACGCTGCCCAAGCCGCCGATGGCGGCGAATTTGCCCTCGGCGGGTAAGGGGGCGATGTTGCGCATTGCGGCTTTGTCTATGGCATAGCGCGTTCCGTACAGTATGTCGCCTATGCCCAAGGCTTCGCCCGCGCTGATAAAGGGGTTGAGCGCG
>NZ_KV815409.1:0-26492 GCF_001814225.1 Neisseria sp. HMSC070F02
AACGCCGTACTGGTTTTTGTTAATCCACTATAATATGCACAGATAATATCAACCCGTTTTTAACAAAGATATTCCCGATTGAAACAAAATGCCGTCTGAAACCTGTTCGGACGGCATTTGCGTAAAGTTCAGCAAGAAAAACTACAAACCCAGCTCGCGCAGGAAGCGGATGTCGTCCGCCCAACCGGATTTGACTTTGACCCAGACCTTCAAAAATACTTTGGTATCAAACAGTTTTTCCATATCCAACCGCGCTTCGGTGGAAATTTTCTTCAAACGCTCCCCGCCTTTGCCGATTAAAATCGCCTTTTGGCTTTCCTTATCGACCAAAACGGCGATATAGATGCGGTTCAAACCGTCTTCCTCTTCAAACTGCTCCACTTCGACGTTCATCGCATAAGGCAATTCCTCGCCCAAATAGCGGAACAATTTTTCACGCACGATTTCCATCGCTAAAAAACGCGCCGATTTGTCCGTAACCATATCTTCGGGATACATCGGCACGCTTTCGGGCAGATACGGCTTGAGCAGCTCCAACAGGTTGGCAATCCGCAATCCGTGTTTCGCACTGACCGCCTCCGCCGCCGCAAATTCAAATTCGGCGCGCACTTGGGCAACAAACGCCTCCAGCGCGTAACGGTCTTTCGCCTTGTCCTTGTCGATTTTGTTGACCACTAAAATGACCGGCGTGTGCTTGGGCAGTTGTTTCAACACGACACGGTCGGCATCGGTAAAGCGCATCGCTTCCACGACGAAAACCACCACATCCACGCCGCCAAGCGCCTCGGTAACGTTTTGATTCAGCCTGTCGTTGAGCGCGTTGCGGTGGTCGGTTTGAAAGCCGGGCGTATCGACAAACACGAACTGCGCGGTATCGTCGGTATAAATCCCCGTTACGCGGTTGCGCGTCGTCTGCGCCTTTTTGCTGGTGATGCTGATTTTCTGACCGATGAGATGGTTCATCAGCGTTGATTTGCCCACGTTCGGACGACCGACAATCGCCACGAAGCCGCAACGGTATCCGCCGGCGGCGCGTTCCCCTGCAAGGAAGGTTTCAATATCCATATTCGCTTTCATATCCACATTTCAGACGGCATATTCACGCGCCGCCTCATTTCTTTTTCTTCTTCAGCGGCAGCTTCTCTTCCAGCCATTTCAAAGCCTCTTTCGCCGCCTCCTGTTCCGCCGCCTTGCGGCTCGTCCCTTTGGCACGGCACACGAAACCCAGTTCGCCCAAATCGCAGGAAACCACAAACATACTGTCGTTGGCATGGCCGATTTGCTCTTCGATACGGTATTTCGGCAAAGCAAAGCGGCGTGCCTGCAACGCCTCCTGCAAAGCAGTTTTGCCGTCTTTTGCCTGATTTTGGAAATCGGCACACCGGACGCGGTCGGCAAACAAATGGCGCACCACCTTTTCCGCCGTGTTGAAATCGGCATCGAAGCTGACCGCCGCAAACATCGCCTCCATCGCGTCCGCCAGTATCGAAGGCCGTCTGAAGCCGCCGCTCTTCAACTCGCCCGCCCCCAAGTACAGACCGTCGCCGACATTCATTTCCGCCGCCATTTCCGCCAGCACGCCCTCATTGACCAGACTTGCCCGCAACCGCGACAACTCGCCCTCGGTCAACTTCGGAAACGTGTCAAACAGCATCCGCGCCACCGTATAATTCAAAATCGAATCACCGACAAACTCGAACCGCTCGTTGTGCTTCGCATGATGGCTCCTGTGCGTCAAAGCCTGCCGCAAAAGCGAAATATCGCGGAACGCGTAGCCCAGTCTCTTCTGTATCGCCGCGTGTGCCTGCTGTTTCAAAACATCGTCTTTCATTACCGTCTTCCGCAAAAAACAGCCCGAATGCGTTTCCATACTCCAAAAATACAGAAACACCTTAAGGCTGCAAACGGCGCACATTGTACCACCAAACCGCCGCCGTCTGCCGACAACGCACGAATCGTGGTAAAATCCGTAAGTTTTCCCCCAACGTATTCCCGTAATGAACGCATTTGCACAAGCACTTTCCTCGGCACTCGACCGCTGTATCGCCACCAACACCGTCGCCAAACAAAACCGGCCCGTCGGCTTCCTCTACCGCGAAGCCCCCGTTTTTGAAAACGACAGCGGCTGGCGTTTCTTCAGCGGCGACGAGACCGACGAATACACCGACGATCCCGACAACTTCAGCATCGTCAGCCTCGCCGACATCGCCAAAACCAACCCTGAAACCGCCGCACTGCTTTCCCAACCCGAAGGCAGCGCATGGGAGCTTGCCGAAGACGGCACATTCCAAACCGTCGCCGACTGGCAGCCGCAAGACTGAAACCTTCAGACGGCATTCCGAAACCTCCGAATACCAAAGGACACCCAATGAACACCATCGCCCCCAACCTCGACGGCAAACACCTCCGCATCGGCATCGTACAGGCACGTTTCACCAACGAAATCGGCAGCGAAATGCTCAAAGTCTGCTGCCGCACCCTCCAAGAATTGGGCGTGGCAGACGAAAACATTACCGTCGCCACCGTACCCGGCGCACTTGAAATCCCCATCGCACTGATGAACCTTGCCTCTTCCGAAAAGTTTGACGCACTGATTGCCATCGGTGTCGTCATCCGTGGCGAAACCTACCATTTCGAGCTGGTTTCCAACGAATCCGGAGCAGGGGTTAGCCGCGTCGCACTCGACTACAACATCCCGATTGCCAATGCCGTCCTAACCACCGAAAACGACGCGCAGGCAATCGAACGGATTGAAGAAAAAGCCTCGGATGCCGCCAAAGTCGCCGTCGAATGCGCCAACCTCGTCAACCTGCTGCTCGAAGAACAGTTTGAAGACGAAGAATAACAAACAGGGCGTACACCAATACGCCCTTTCCGTTTCAGACGGCATACCGTGCCGCCCAACCGTTTCAAGGAAAAATCATGAAAACAGCCCGCCGCCGTTCCCGCGAGCTTGCCGTACAAGCCGTTTACCAATCCCTTATCAACCGCACCGCCGCGCCCGAAATTGCTAAAAACATCCGCGAAATGCCCGACTTTGCCAAAGCGGACGAAGAATTGTTCAACAAACTTTTCTTCGGTACGCAAACCAACGCAGCGGACTACATCCAAAAAATCCGCCCCCTGCTCGACCGCGACGAAAAAGACCTCAATCCCATCGAACGCGCCGTCCTGCTGACCGCCTGCCACGAGCTGTCCGCCATGCCCGAAACACCCTACCCCGTCATCATCAACGAAGCCATCGAAGTTACCAAAACCTTCGGCGGCACGGACGGGCACAAATTCGTCAACGGCATCCTCGACAAACTCGCCGCCCAAATCCGCCCCGACGAGCCCAAACGCCGTTGATGCATCACAAATTTAAAGAAAGTTCTATGTCCTTATTTCTGCTTTCTTTGTTTCGTCATTCCCACGCAGGTGGGAATTTGGTTTTTTGAATTTTGGGTATTTCAAATAAATTCTGAAACTTCAATCTCGTCATTCCCGCGCAGGCGGGAATCCGGTTTTTTGAGTTGCTGCCGTTTTTGATAAACTTTGGTCGCATCGAATTTCTGGATTCCTGCCTTCGTGGGAATGGCGAAATTTGAAAATTGTGGGAATTTATCGGAAATAACCGAAACGTAACAAACTCAAACGCCGTTGACGTATCAATCAGTCAACAACACAAATGCCGTCTGAAAAACCTTTCAGACGGCATTTTGTTTCCAGCCCCATCAATACTGTACCGTCCAGCCGATTTCGCCGCCCGCGCGCATCGGGACAAGTTCGCCGTCGCCGTAGGGAATACTTGCGGGGACGGTTTGGCTTTGTTTGACGAGGGTGATCGTGTCGGTATTTTCAGGAATGCCGTAAAACCTTGCGCCGTTTTTCGAGGCGAAGGCTTCGAGTTTGTCCAACGCGCCTGCTTTTTCAAACACTTCGGCATAAAGCTCGATGGCGGTCATCGCGCTGAACATACCGGCGCAACCGCAGGCGTTTTCTTTGGCGGATTTGGCGTGCGGCGCGGAGTCGGTGCCGAGGAAGAATTTATGCGCCTTCTCGCCGGTAACGGCGGCAACCAATGCCTGACGGTGGGTTTCGCGTTTGAGTACGGGCAGGCAGAAATGATGGGGGCGCACGCCGCCGACCAAGAGGTCGTTGCGGTTGAGCAGGAGGTGTTGCGGGGTAACGGTGGCGGCTACGTTGTCGCCTGCTTCCAAAACCAGGCGGGCGGCTTCGGCGGTGGTGATGTGTTCGAACACGACTTTAAGATTCGGCACTTGCGCCAAAACGGGTTTCATCACGCGCCCGATAAAGGCGGCTTCGCGGTCGAAGATGTCGATTTCGGGGTCGGTTACTTCGCCGTGAACGAGGAACAAAATGCCCTGTTTCGCCATTTCTTCCAACACGGGGATGAGCTTGAACAGGTCGGTTACGCCGGAATCGGAATTGGTGGTCGCGCCGGCAGGGTAGAGTTTGAAGGCGACGATGCCGGCGGCTTTGGCTTCGCGCACAAGTGCAGGCGTGGCTTGGTCGGTCAGGTAAAGCGTCATCAACGGCTCAAACGCGCTGCCTTCGGGCAATGCCGCCATGATGCGCGCTTTGTAGGCAAGCGCGTCGGCAACGCTGACGACAGGCGGTTTGAGGTTGGGCATAATGACGGCACGCCCCATTTGGCGGGCGGTATAAGGAGCAACGGCTTTGAGCGCGTCGCCGTCGCGCAGGTGCAGGTGCATATCGTCGGGGCGGATAATGGTCAGGGTTTGCATGGTTTTCCTTTGTTTTATTTGAATGTTCAGACGGCATGCCGACTTTATGCCGTCTGAAGTTAGGGGAGAATTAGGGGTTTCCCGTTGTGGGAACGGTGCGTCAGGTTCAAAACTGCCTGTACGGGTAAATCCGGGGAATCGGCGGTTTGTGCGGTCAATACGGTTTCTTCGGAGCTGCCCGCTTCCCGCCAGGCATAGCTGACTTGGCGGATTTCAAATGATGCCTGCACCGACTGTTCCGCCCTCAATTCTATATTGGCATTTTTCGGCGGCTGTCGGACAAGTCCGTCAAAATGTTCCAACAGCGCGGCACTGTCTGCCCGCTCGGCTTTCACACTGCAACTGTCGCGCGTCAGGCTCAAATAATAAATGCCGCCATCGCGTTCAAGCGTCCACAACGCCTGTACATCGGGTTCTGCAACAGTGGGCGGCAGATGGGACAGGTCTTCCTTTCCGACAGGGACAAAATGTCCGACAGCGGCAAACTTGGAAACCGATTCAAAACTGCCTTGAGTCAGGACGCAGGCACTCCGAAACAAATCGACGGCTACACGCGCGAAATCCTGATGCCGTACACCGGATTGCCGGTTTTGGGCATTACACGCAGCAAGCACAAATGCCGACAGCAATAACATCAATCGGGACATCCGCATTTCAGACGGCATTTATTTGTGTTGGACGACCAGCGTGAACACGCCGTCCTGTTCGGAAGCATCCAACAGCACATGACCGGTTTGGCGGCAAAAAGCCTCAAAATCCCCCGGTGCGCCGCCGTCGGTTGCCAGAACGGTCAACACGTCGCCCTGCTGCATTTGCGCCAAAGCCTTTTTCGCCCGCAAAATCGGCAGGGGACATTTCAATCCGGTTACGTCTAAAGTTTCGCTGTTCATCGTTTGTACCGTTTAAAAAATGGGAATCGGGGGGAGATTATACCCCAGTTGCTTGCAGCCCCCTTTGCCAACCCATAAAATAACGCCGTTTTCAATTTGGAGAAACTTATGCGCCGCACCGCCCTCCTGCTGCTCGCACTCGCCGCCGGCACGTCCCTCGCTGCCGGCTTCAGCCAAAAAGACACGCCGATCAACACCCGCTACCGCGAAACGCCCGAAGAGGCCGCCGCCCGCGAATTTAAAGAACATACCGCCAAACTGCCGCCGCTGCCCGATACGCACTCGGACGGCTGGTTCGACATTTATGTGGATGAAAATTACGGCAAACAGCCGAAAATCCTGCTCGACAGCCTGCAAATTATGCCCGCGCCCGACGGCAGCATCCGCTACATTCTCAATATCCGCTCCGACAAAGGCTACGACAACCTGACTGCCGAAGGCATATTCTGCGCCCGCTTCTCCATCAGGTTCGGCAACGGCAAACCTTCCTCCTATAAAGTGTTCGGCTACGGCGACACGGTCAACCGCCGCTGGATACAGCCCCGAAACGCCGAATGGAAACCGATAGGCGGTACATTAAGCCGCAACGACGCACTGCGCACCGTCCTGTATCAGGCATTCTGCGAGGGCGGTGTACCCGCCGACACGAAAGGTTTGGTACAACGCCTGAAAGAACGTGCCGGACGCTATGCCCCGTCGATAAAGCCGCACAACAAATAACCAGACACAAAAATACCGTCTGAAACATCGGTTTCAGACGGTATTCGATTCATCAGCCATCAAGCGGCGGAAACTTTGTCCTGACGGCACAACAGCGTAATCAAATCACTGATGCGCCGCTTCATATCGCGGCGGTCGACAATCTGGTCGATTGCGCCTTTTTCCAGCAGGAACTCGGCGCGTTGGAAGCTTTCCGGCAGCGTTTCGCGCACCGTCTGCTCAATCACGCGCGGACCGGCAAAACCGATCAGCGCGTTCGGTTCGGCAAGCACGACATCGCCCAAAAATGCGAAGCTGGCGGATACGCCGCCCATAGTCGGATCGGTCAACACCGATATAAATGGCAGGCGTTTTTCCGTCAGCAAATGCAGCGCGGCACTGGTTTTCGTCATCTGCATCAATGAGTTCACACCCTCCTGCATACGCGCACCGCCGGAAGCCGCCACACAGACGAACGGACAATTGTCGGCAACCGCCCGACGGATACCTTGTACGAATCGTTCGCCCACAACCGAACCCATCGAACCGCCGATAAAGCGGAATTCAAACGCGGCAACGACGACGGGCAGACCGTTCATCTTGCCTTTCATTACCACCAAAGCATCATCTTCCCCGGTCAGCTTGCGTGCCGCACTCAAACGATCCGGATATTTTTTGCTGTCTTTAAACTTCAAAGGATCGGTCGGTTTGACATTTCCGGCAATCTCCTCTCTGCCATCCTCATCCAAAAGCAGATTCAGGCGTTGTCGTGCCGACAACGGATTGTGGTGGTTGCATTTCGGACAAACCTGATTGTTCTGCTGCAACTCGGTAGAATAAACGGTTGCCGAACAAGACGGGCATTTGTGCCATAGACCCTCGGGAACATTGGAAGAACCGTCTTTTCCGCGATTCTTGATTTTGGGTGGCAGGATTTTATCTAACCAGCTCATGGACAACTCCTAAAATATTCAGGATGAGGAACCGCCGTCAGCGCACGGCATCCTTCAACTCTTTTACCAAAGCACCGACGGCGGCAGCCTCGTTGCCTGTATTGTTTTCGATTTCTTTCACAATCCGGCTGCCGACAATAACTGCGTCGGCAACCCGGCCGATTTTGCGTGCACTTTCCGCATTGCTGATGCCGAAACCGACACCGATGGGAATATCGATATACTGATGCAAATACTCTATTTTACGCGAAACCTCATCCGTATCCAAACTTGCCGCGCCCGTTACGCCCTTGAGCGAAACATAATAGACAAATCCGCCTGCCAGCTCGGCAATGGTTTTAATACGGTCTTCCGTCGTCGTCGGCGCAATCAGGAAAATACAGTCGACCCCGTTATCCTTCAGCTCGCGATAGAGCGGATCGATGGTTTCGACAGGGGAATCCACCGTCAACACGCCGTCCACACCCGCCTTTGCGGCTTCCTGAGCAAACTCCCGATAACCCATCTTATGTACAGGGTTCAAATATCCCATCAAAACAACCGGCGTTTGCGTGTCGGTTTCACGGAATTTTCTGACGACATCCAAGACATCGCGCAGCGAAATCCCGTTTGCCAACGCCCGCTCCGCCGCACGCTGAATAACCGGCCCATCCGCCATCGGATCGGAAAACGGCACGCCCAACTCCAAAATATCCGCACCGTTTGCAACCATGCCGTGCATCAATGCCAAAGTTGTCCGAATATCGGGGTCGCCCACCGTAATATAGGGAATCAATGCCTTTCCGCCATCCAAAGCGGCAAAAGCCTGCCGGATTCTGCTCATTTGTCTCTTCCATCCTATCGGCAAATATGCCATAAAACACAATCAGTAAATTTTTCCCAGTATAACATTTGCGGTACGGATAGGCGAATACGGCAAACAGAAACCACGCAAATCAGAGCCGCCGTTTGAACGAGGCGGAAATAAACGGCAAGCATCTCGGATTATAGTGGATTAACAAAAATCAGGACAAGGCGACCGAAGCCGCAGACAGTACAGATAGTACGGAGCCGATTCACTTGGTGCTTAGCACCTTTAGAGAATCGTTCTCTTCGAGCTAGGGCGAGGCAACGCCGTACTGGTTTTTGTTAATCCACTATAACAAAATTCAGAATCAAGACAGGGCAATACCATACTGGTTTTGCACCAACCCGCTATAAAATTGCATAAAAAAATAGACGCTGTAAAACACAGCGTCTATTTTTTATCTGGCGGAGTAAGAGGGATTCGAACCCTCGATGCAGGTTGACCCCACATGCTTCCTTAGCAGGGAAGTGCCTTCAGCCTCTCAGCCATTACTCCTAAGGAAGCTGTAACTATAATCAACTTTTCCGATACCGTCAAGGAAAAATGGAAAGCAAATATTAATCTTTTGAAATAAAATAAGATTTACCCTGATTATACCCAATCAGGCACTTCTTTTCTTCCTGAATGGAAATATTCCTGACTGCCACATCCTCAAGCAAAATGCTTTTGTGCATCCTGTTTGATTTCCTGAAACCACGCGTCTTCAGGAAAACGTGCAAGCGCGACATCCAATGTTGACAGCAGGTTTTGCGACAGGGCTTTGGTCAGGTATTCCTCCTCGTTGGCTTCTGCCGCTTTGTCGGGCTGTTGTGCCAAACCGTCGGCACGGGCTTTGTGTCCGTGTGCCAAATATAGTGGATTAACAAAAATCAGGACAAGGCGAACGAAGCCGCAGACAGTACAGATAGTACGGCAAGGCGAGGCAACGCCGTACTGGTTTAAATTTAATCCACTATAATTGAGGGCGGTAATTTTTTGCGCCCAAAGCTGCGGTATGTCGGGATTGTCTTCAATCATGACGGAAAGGATGGATACGGCGGTCGCCAGCCTGCCGCCGTTCATTCTAAGGTCGAGGGAACGGTTGGGCGGCAGGGTGCTGAGTGTTTCTGCCATTCTGAACCAAAATTCGCCACTGGCTTCGTCGGGTGCGTTCAATTTAAGCATTTCATAGTGAACCTCCTGATCATCGTTTTGCACGAGACCCCATACTTCGGCAAGGATTTTCTGTTCTTCCCGGCTCAAGTATTGCCACTTTTCAATATGTTGCTGCATATCTTTTCCCTTTGAATCTATTTTATATAGTCTGAAATACAGCGCGAACCCTATCCAAATCTTCCTGCGTATCCACACCGGCGGCGGGGGCTTCTTTGGCGGTTTCGACGGCAATCGGGTAGCCGTGCCACAGGACGCGCAGCTGTTCCAGCGATTCGATGGTTTCCAGCGGCGAAACGCTCATTTCGGCATAGCGTTGCAGGAAGCCGGCGCGGTAGGCGTAGATGCCGATATGGCGCAGGACGGCGGTTTCAAACGGCATTTCGCGTTTTCCTGCACGCATCGCATCGCGCGGATAGGGAATCGGGGCGCGGCTGAAGTAGATGGCGTTGCGGTTTTTGTCGAGGACAACTTTGACGGCATTGGGATTCATCAATTCGTCGAAATCGTGCAATTCGTGGGCGGCGGTCGCCATTTGGACGTTGTTTTCGACGAGTACTTCGGCGGTGCGGTCGATGAGTTCAGGTGCAATCAGCGGCTCGTCGCCCTGTACGTTGACAACCACCAGATGCGGCGGCAGCTTCAGCGCGGCAGAGGCTTCGGCAAGGCGCGTCGTGCCGCTTTCGTGCCGGTTTGAAGTCATGACGACTTCGACGCCGTGCGCCTGACAGGCCGTCTGAATATCGGGATGGTCGGTGGCAACGACGACGCGCACAGCTTTACTTTTTGCCGCCTGTTCGGCAACGCGCACGACCATCGGTTTGCCGTGGATGTCCGCCAAGGCTTTTCCGGGCAGGCGCGACGAATCCAGCCGCGCCGGAATCAATACGACGAATTCGGTCATGCTTCGAGTTCCTCTTCGCCCAACGGACGCGCTTCGTTTTCCAGCATATAGGGAATGCCGTCTTTAATCGGATAGGCAAGCTTCGCCTGACGGCTCCACAATTCCTGTTTGTCCTGATGATATTCCAGCCTGCCTTTGGTAACGGGGCAGACGAGGATGTCTAAGAATTTTTTTTCCATAGGGTTGCTTTCGGGTTTGATGGTTCAATCAATCGGATGCCCTCTTCAATATTTCAGACGGCTATCATTTATTTCTGATGCCTTTTCCCAACCTGTCCGGCTTGTTTACAGCCCGCATCGGGATTTTTACCGCCGCAGATGATGCGCCGCAACTCTTCCGTAAACGCGGGCAGATGATGTCGCGCGATTTTCCCTGACAATGCAGTCCAAGATACTGCTATTTCACTCATCGATTTCTTGATTAAGCGCGGATTTTTGGCAACGACGGACTGACCGACAGGCGAACCGTAAAAGGCAATCATGCCGTCAATTTCTTCTTGCGTGTATATCTCACGGGCATTCTTCAATAAAGTATTGCGGACAGCCTGTTTCACTTCGGGCGTAATCAAATCTTTCAAAACATTCTCACGATAGCGGTTAAAGGCTTTTGCCGCCTGATCTTTTTTCGCTTCCGGCATTTCGGCAAGGGCTTTGTCCGCATACGGTTTAAATCCGGCATTAAAGCCCTCAATCATATTTTTTTCTATATCCCGGTCAAAATTCTGCGTATCCAGCCAACGCGCCAACGACGCGTCGCTGGGCGGGGCGGCAAAAGCGTTGGTGCACAATGCCAGCGTGGCGAAGGGCAATAACAAGGTTTTCAGTTTAATATTCAATACTTTAACGAATGATTAATGCAGATAAAAAATACGACCGATTTTCTCATTCCTGTCCAAGTGGAAATCCGGAGATTTGGGATTTCTGAAGCCTCCTAGGCATTCCTGAAAATTCGAGACTTAGATTCCCGCCTGCGCGGGAATGACGGCGCGAGGCGTTCTTATTCAAATCCGTAATCACTCCGCCCAAACCGTGCTTTCAGACGGCCTTCGGTACATCTTCCAACCGCTCCAACACAAACGCCGCCAAATCAGGTTCGATTATCGCACAAACGGGCAACACCCAAACATTATCGGTGCAAATGCCGTCTGAAAATTTGACCGCATCTTTCTCCGTAATAATGACCGCGTCCGCATCGGGCAAATCTGCCGCCGAAATGTCGGCGTGGTCAGGCAGCGCGACGGTTCGCTTCACGGTAATGCCCATATTCCGCAACGAATCGAAAAAACGCGCCGGCTTGGCAATACCTGCCACGGCGACGACGGTTTGATTTTTCAGACGGCCTGTGTCCAGTATTTCGGACGGATTGTTCAAACGGTAAATCCGTCCCGCTTCGATACGGCTGTGAAACATATTTTCAGACGGCATAAACGACACATCCGCCTTGCCGCCGCTGACGACGACCGCATCCACCGAATCCAGCCGCAACAAAGGTTCGCGCAAACTGCCGTTGGGCAGTAAATCCAAATCCGTGCGCCCCGTATCCGCCGCCGGAAACACCGCGATTTCCACATCTCGCCGCAGGGCGTAATGCTGCAAACCGTCGTCCGCCACAATCAGTCCGATGTCGGGATGCGCCGCCAGCAACGCCCTGCCTGCCTCTGCACGGCTGCTGCCCACCGCCGTCGGCGCGCCGGTTTTGCGGAACAGCAGCAAAGGCTCATCGCCCGCATCTTCCGCCCGGCTCTTCTCATTCAATACATGAACCGCCTTGCTCTTGCGCCCGTAGCCCCGGCTGATGATGCCGACCTTGACACCTTTTTCCTGCAAACCCGACACCAGCGCGGCAACAATCGGCGTTTTTCCTGTACCGCCGGCATGGATGTTGCCGACCACGACCACAGGCACGGGCAGCTTTTCGCTTTGCCGTTTTCCCGATAAAAAATCCGTCCGCCGTTTTGCCGCAATTTTGGCAAACAGCCCGGAGAGCGGCTTAAGCAGAAAAGACAAAACCGGATAAGGTTTTTGCCAATGCCGTTCGATAACGGTATGAAATTTGAAACAATTCGGCATATTCGATACAAATCCTCGAAGCAAAATCAGCCCGGGTCATTAATCATGCGTACCCGATACAGACCCACCTATAAACAACGCGAAGACCAAACCGATAAGCGAACCAATCAGGTAAATAAGCAACTGCGCTTTACAGAAATTGGCGCGGTTCGGGTTGCCTCTGCCGAACACCCAAACAAAAATTGACCAAAGGAATCATGAAAACAATCATCGTCAACACCCACTGCCCTGTCGTCATGACGGGAGGCGGTTTGTTTTGAAGTCTCGGGCATATCGCCAATATGATAACGGACAGGTTTCATCTCTTTCATTTTCCAGTATCTTTCATTTATAGTGGATTAACAAAAACCAGTACGGCGTTGCCTCGCCTTAGCTCAAAGAGAACGATTCTCTAAGGTGCTGAAGCACCAAGTGAGTCGGTTCCGTACCATCTGTACTGTCTGCGGCTTCGTCGCTTTGTCCTGATTTTTGTTAATCCACTATATCAATCTGACAGCAAAATGCCGCCTGAAAACAGTTCAGACGGCATTTTAAACCGCAAACGGCTTACAGCTTCCATTCGCTCAGCTTGGCAGCGTAAGCTTCCAAATCTGCAATCGGACGGGTTGCCACGCCGCTTTCCATCGCTGCTTTGGCGGCAGCCGTAGCAACGCGCGGCAGCAGGCGGGAATCGAACGGAGTCGGAATCAGGTATTCCGCGCCGAATTCAAATTTCTTACCGTAAGCGGCAACCACTTCTTCGGTCACTTCTTCCATCGCCAAATCCGCCAAAGCATACACGCAGGCGCGTTTCATTTCTTCGTTGATGGTGGTCGCGCCGACATCCAACGCGCCACGGAAGATGAATGGGAAGCACAATACGTTGTTTACTTGATTCGGGAAATCTGAGCGGCCGGTACCGATAACCACGTCCGGACGGGTTTCTTTTGCCAGCGGCGGCAGGATTTCCGGATTCGGGTTGGCCATAGCGAACACGATGGGTTTTTCGTTCATCGTGTTCAACATTTCGGGGGTCAGCAGGTTCGCGCCGGACAGACCCAAGAAGATGTCTTTGCCTTTAACCGCATCGGCCAATACGCGCTGGCCGTTGTCTTCAATGGCGTAGAACTGTTTAGACTCATCCATGCGATCTTTGTCTTCGCGGGTTTTGTAAATCACGCCTTTTGAGTCGCAGACGGTTACGTTTTCACGTTTCAGACCCAAATCCAGCAATTGGTTCAAGCAAGCAATCGCTGCAGCACCTGCACCGGAGCACACCAAAGTTGCTTCTTCAATTTTGCGGCCGGTATAACGCAAGGCGTTCAATACGGCGGCAGCGGTAATGATGGCGGTACCGTGTTGGTCGTCGTGGAATACAGGGATTTTGCAACGTTTGCGCAATTCGCGTTCGATGTAGAAGCACTCAGGCGCTTTGATGTCTTCGAGGTTGATGCCGCCGAAAGTCGGTTCCAAAGAAGCGATGATGTCTACCAATTTTTGCGGGTCTTTTTCATCGATTTCGATATCGAATACGTCAACGCCGGCGAATTTTTTGAACAATACGCCTTTGCCTTCCATTACAGGTTTACCGGCCAATGCGCCGATGTTGCCCAAACCCAACACTGCGGTACCGTTGGAAATGACGGCGACCAAGTTGCCTTTGGCGGTGTATTTGTAGGCATTTTGCGGATCGGCATGGATTTCCATACAAGGAGCGGCTACGCCCGGAGAGTACGCCAACGCCAAATCTTTGTCGGTCGCCAGAGATTTGGTCGGGGTAACGGAAATTTTGCCCGGAACGGGTAATTCGTGGAACTTGAGGGCGGCTTCTTTCAATGAGTTTTCCATGTGTCAATCCTGTTGCGAGAAAAAGATTTGAATCGGACTGTCCGAAACACTTTCGAGACATTGGGTTACGGGCGGTTCGTTAATATTGCCGACGCATCCTGCCTTGTAACTAAGCGTAATTCTATCATGCCGAAAGTTTGGCGCATACCGCCATTTTCACCTGTGGCACTGCCGTTTGATTTTCGGCGCGGGCGGATGCGCTTGTTTCAATATTTGCCGCATCAACAGCCGAAATGTCCGTCCAACACTTTTTCTATGCTGTTTCTGACTTCATCCAAGCTGCGGTTACTGTCGATAATGGCGTACCGTTCGGGACAGGCGGCGGCACGGTTCAGATAAACGCTGCGCACACGCATGAAGAAATCTGCCTGTTCCTGCTCGAACCGGTCTTTCTCGCGCGTCTGCCCGATACGCGCCATCGACACTTCCAGCGGCACATCCAACAGCAGGGTCAAATCGGGGCGCAAACCGCCCTGCACCCAATGTTCCAAAATTTCAATGTCTTCAGACGGCATTCCCCGCCCGCCGCCCTGATAGGCGAAGGTTGCATCGGTAAAACGGTCGGACACGACATGGATGCCGTCTGAAAGTGCAGGCAATATCACGTCTTCAATATGCTGCATTCTGGCGGCGAACATCATCAGTGTTTCCGCACGCAAACCGGCTTTGGTTTCAGGGTTGAGCAGGATTTCGCGCAAGGCCTCACCGACCGGCGTTCCGCCCGGCTCGCGCGTGAACAGCACGGGCAGCCCCCTCCGTTCAAACCATGCCTTGATGACGGCAAGGTTGGTGGATTTGCCGGCACCGTCTATGCCGTCCAAAGTGATGAATTGCGGTTTCATGCTTGCAGTTCCGGTAAGGGTATGCCGTCCGAAAACACAAACTTTTCAGACGGCATGGTTTATTTTTTCAAAATATATTTGCGGACGGCGGCATTGTGTTCGGTCAAATCATGGCTGAACTGGCTCAAGCCCGTGCCGTCCATTTTGGACACGAAATACAGGTATTTTTCGCCGGACGGATGGGCGGCGGCATCGAGTGCCGCCTTGCCGGGCAGCGCAATCGGGGTTGGCGGCAGACCGCCGCGCGTGTAGGTGTTGTACGGCGTGTCGCGGCGCAGGTCGGCTTTACGGATTTTGCCCTTGTATGCCGCACCCATGCCGTAAATCACGGACGGGTCGGTTTGCAGGCGCATACCGATTTTCAGCCGGTTGACGAAGACGGAAGCGACATGGTCGCGGTCGGCTTCATGCCCTGTTTCCTTTTCGACCAGGCTCGCCATAATCAGCATTTCATAAGGATTTTTATAAGGCAGCCCGTCCTGCCTGCTTTCCCATGCCTCATTCAGGCGGCGTTGCATCGCCTTGTAGGCGGTTTGGTAAATCCGTAAATCGCTGCCGCCCGCATCGATTTCGTAGCTGTCGGGGAAAAACTGCCCTTCAGGATTGCCGCTGAAGGCATCAGGGGCAACTTCCGCCATCAGTTTTTCATTGCTCCAGCCTTTGGTGTCGTGTTCGATGTCGGGCGTTGCGTCGATGACTTTCCTCATATGCGAAAAACGCGAACCTTCGATAATCTGCACGGTAACGGAATCCGGCCTGCCGCCGCGCATTTTCTGCAAGATATCCCAAGCAGACACTTCCGAAGGCAGTCTGTACGTCCCCGTATGCAGCCTGTTGTGCACACCCAAAACGTAGGCCGCCGCCGTCAAAACATGCCTGCTGAACACGATGCGGTCTTCGGCAAGTTTCCTGCCGACCGACGAAATACCCTGATTTTTGGCAATCTTGATTCGGTATGCCCTGCCGTTGTCTTTAGGGACGAAAAGCAGCGCGGCGAAAACGGCTGCCGACACGGTCAAAAAAACGGCAGACCATTTCAACAATTTTCTCAACATGGTAGGATTCCCAGCATTCGGAATACGTCTTAAAATTCGGGCGACAGTATAACCCAAATTACCCGCCGGACAGGAAGAACATCATGGACAATCACGCCGAAGCACACTGGCAAAACGGCTGGCTTCAAAGCATACGCCATACCCCGTCGCCCAATTTCAGCCCGAGGGAAACGGGGGAAACGGTTTCCCTGATCGTGTTGCACAACATTTCGCTGCCGCCGTTCGAATACGGCACGGATGCGGTGGAAAAGCTGTTTGCCAACCGGCTCGACCCCGACGGACATCCGTTCTTCAGCCTGATACACACTTTGCGCGTATCCAGCCATTTTTTAATCAAACGCGGCGGAGAAACGGTACAGTTCGTTTCCTGCGACAATATGGCATACCACGCCGGCGTGTCTTCATTCGGCGGCAGGGAAAAATGCAATGCATTTTCCATCGGCATCGAATTGGAAGGCTGCGATTTCGAACCCTTTACCGAAGCGCAATACCGTTCGCTCGAAACGCTGTTGGCAGCCCTCTGCCGCCGCTACCCCATCACGGCGGTAACGGGGCACCAAGACATCGCGCCCGGCCGCAAAACCGACCCCGGCCATTTTTTCGACTGGCGGCGGATACGGGGGAAAGGGTTTCCCGTGGACAGAAATGCCGTCTGAAAACCACAGATTTCAGACGGCATTTCGGAAAATTTCCGCTTATTTCGACACACTGCTGTCAGACCCTGCAATTTTCGTTATAATTCAAACGTTATAGCCGGCCGTTCCGTCAGACTGCCGGAAACGCAAGCCCGATTTAACCGCAGTACCCGCACTTTGCGCATCCTGCATCCCGAAATTTAAAGTGATTGCCATGATTTACATCGTACTGTTCCTCGCCGCCGTCCTCGCCGTTGTCGCCTACAATATGTATCAGGAAAACCAATACCGCAAAAAAGTGCGCGACCAGTTCGGACACTCCGACAAAGATGCCCTGCTCAACAGCAAAACCAGCCATGTCCGCGACGGCAAACCGTCCGGCGGGTCAGTCATGATGCCGAAACCCCAACCGGCGGTCAAAAAAACGGCAAAACCCCAAGACCCCGCCATGCGCAACCTGCAAGAACAGGATGCCGTCTACATCGCCAAGCAGAAACAGGCAAAAGCCTCCCCGTTCAAAACCGAAATCGAAACCGCCTTGGAAGAAAGCGGCATTATCGGCAACTCCGCCCACACCGTTTCCGAACCCCAAACCGGACATTCCGCACCGAAACCTGCCGACGCGCCGGCAAAACCTGCACCCGTTCCGCAAACACCTGCAAAACCGCTGATTACGCTCAAAGAACTGTCAAAAGTCGAATTACCCTGGTTTGACGTGCGCTTCGACTTCATCTCCTATATCGCGCTGACCGAAGCCAAAGAACTGCACGCACTGCCGCGCCTTTCCAACCGCTGCCGCTACCAGATTGTCGGCTGCACCATGGACGACCATTTCCAGATTGCCGAACCCATCCCGGGCATCCGCTATCAGGCATTTATCGTGGGTATTCAGGCAGTCAGCCGCAACGGACTTGCCTCGCAGGAAGAACTCTCCGCATTCAACCGCCAGGTGGACGCATTCGCACAAAGCATGGGCGGTCAGACGCTGCACACCGACCTTGCCGCCTTTATCGAAGTGGCTTCCGCACTGGACGCATTCTGCGCGCGCGTCGACCAGACCATCGCCATCCATTTGGTTTCCCCGACCAGCATCAGCGGCGTAGAACTGCGTTCCGCCGTAACGGGCGTGGGTTTCGTCCTGGAAGACGACGGCGCGTTCCACTATACCGACACGTCGGGCTCGACCATGTTCTCCATCTGCTCGCTCAACAACGAGCCGTTTACCAATGCCCTTTTGGACAACCAGTCCTACAAAGGCTTCAGTATGCTGCTCGACATCCCGCACTCTCCGGCAGGCGAAAAAACCTTCGACGATTTGTTTATGGATTTGGCGGTACGCCTGTCCGGCCAGTTGAACCTGAATCTGGTCAACGACAAAATGGAAGAAGTTTCGACCCAATGGCTCAAAGACGTACGCACTTATGTATTGGCTCGTCAGTCCGAGATGCTCAAAGTCGGTATCGAACCGGGCGGCAAAACCGCATTGCGCCTGTTCTCCTAAAATCGAATGCAATCAAAGCGGATATGTCGTTACGGCATATCCGCTTTTTTTCGGGTAAAATTCAGCTGTTTTCAACCTATCATTTTTCAGACGACCTTTGCCCGTTTCATCCCGTATCAGACAAAGGTCGTCTGAAAACCTTCTCTCATGAATCCAAACTCAAAACATAACACTAACTTTACCAATCTTCTTAAACCGTCTGATAGTGATATAAAACAATTTGCCGCACAACACATCCGCCACCTCACCGACCTGCTCAACCGCTATGCCTACGAATACTACACCCTCGACGCGCCCAGCGTACCCGATGCCGAATACGACAAATTATTCCGCGAGCTCGAAGCGTTGGAATTAAACCATCCCGAGCTCAAACTGCCCGACAGTCCGACCCAGCGCGTCGGCGGCGAGCCTTTAGCGGGATTTGCCGAAGTGCGCCACGAAGTGCCGATGCTGTCGCTGACCAACGCTTTTTCCCCGCAAGATGAAAACGGCGTGTTCGACCATGCCGAAATGTACGCTTTCGACCAACGCGTGCGCGACGGTTTGGACGGCGGCAAACCCGAATACGTTATCGAACCCAAATTCGACGGCCTCGCCATCAGCCTGCTCTACCGCGACGGCGTATTGGTACAGGCGGCAACGCGCGGCGACGGCACAACGGGCGAAGACGTTACCCAAAACATCAAAACCGTCGCCAACATCCCCCTGCGGCTGCACGGCGAAAATACGCCCGAACTCATCGAAGTACGCGGCGAAGTACTGATGCAAAAAGCCGATTTTGCCGCCCTCAATAAAAGACAAGCCGAAAACGGGCAAAAACCCTTTGCCAATCCGCGCAACGCCGCTGCCGGCAGCCTGCGCCAACTCGATTCGCGCATCACTGCGCAACGCAAACTGCACTTTTTCCCCTACTCCGTCGCCCGCCAGCAAGGCGGTTTCGTCGCGGAAGAACACATCCAAGAACTCGCCTATTTCCAAGCACTCGGCTTCAGTCTGCCAAATGGCAATTTCGGCTGTTTCAAAAATATCGACGAAGTATTGGCGTTTTACGAACAAATGCAGCAAAAACGCCCCGAACTGCCCTACGAAATCGACGGTATGGTGGTCAAAGTCAACAGCTTGGCGCAACAGCGCGAACTCGGCTTCATCTCACGCGCGCCACGCTGGGCGATTGCCCACAAATTCCCTGCCGAAGAAGCCCTGACCATTGTCGAAGCGATTGACGTGCAAATCGGCAGGACGGGCGCGGTAACGCCGGTTGCCCGATTACAACCCGTATTCGTCGGCGGCGTAACCGTTACCAACGCCACCCTGCACAATCAGGACGAAGTTTCCCGAAAAGACGTGCGCGTCGGCGATACCGTCGTCGTGCGCCGCGCTGGAGACGTGATTCCCGAAGTCGTGCGTGTGATTTTTGAACGCCGCCCGATGCAGGAAACCGCCGTTGCTGTTTCAGACGGCATCGGGCATCGGCAGGACGATTTGTTTGCCGAAACACCGTCCGCTAATCAAACCCAATCCGTTCCGCTCCACAAGCCCTACCGCCTGCCGACCCATTGCCCCATCTGCCGCAGCGAAATCGAACGCGAAGAAGGCGAAGCCGTCGCCCGATGCAGCGGCGGTATGCTTTGTCAGGCACAACGCGCGCAAGGCTTAATCCACTTCGCCTCGCGCAAAGCCATGGACATCGACGGCTTGGGTGAAAAACAAATCGAACAGCTTGTCGCCCAAGACCTCGTCCGCCACTTCGCCGACCTCTACCGCCTCGATATTCCGACCCTGCAAAAAATGAAAGAAACGACGGACAAAACCGTTGCCGAATCGGATCAAACGCCGTCTGAAGGCAGTTCGGTCGGCGCGTCGGGCAAACATAAAAAACAACCGGTCAAGTGGGCGGAAAACATCCTCGGGGGCATAGAATCCGGCAAAACGCCCGAACTCGCGCGCTTCCTGTTCGCGCTCGGCATCCGCCACGTCGGCGAACGCACCGCCAAAACGCTGGCGCAGGCATTCGGCACATTGGAACGCGTCCGCCGCGCCCCCGAACCCGTCCTCGCCTGCCTGCCCGACATCGGTACGGTAGTGGCGCATTCCATTGCCCACTTCTTCGCCCAAGCCGAACAGCAGGCGATGATAGACGAACTGCTCGCCGCAGGCGTTGCCCCGCAAACCCAAGCCGTTACCATCCCGCCCGCCCGCCACGCCGAACCGCAACGCTGGATCGCCCGCCTGCCCGACTTCAAAATTAGCGAAAACAAAGCCCAAGCCTTATGGGAACTCGCTGGTAAAAACATAGAAGGTCTACAAAACGACAAAGCCCTCCCCGCCGACTGGCAAGCATGGCGCAGCGAACCACAAAACGCCGCCCTACTCGAAAACCTGAAAACCTTCTTCGCGCAAATGCCGTCTGAAGACGAGGCGGCGCAAGGTTCAGACGGCATCAATAAAGCCGTAGCAGGCAAAACCTTTGTATTAACCGGCACCCTGCCCACGCTCAAACGCGACCAAGCCCAATCCCTAATCGAAGCCGCAGGCGGCAAAGTTTCCGGCAGCGTGTCCAAAAAAACCGACTACGTCGTCGCCGGAGAAGCCGCGGGCAGCAAGCTGGAAAAAGCCAATGCCTTGGGCGTTTCCGTCCTCAGCGAAGCCGAACTGCTTACCCTGCTCGGCTGAACCTATGCCGTCTGAACCGCCTTCAGACGGCATTGTCCACTTTTCCGAACCACACCATGCACACCATTTCCTTTCCAAACCGCACCCGACTCACCGCCCTGCCGCCCCTGTCGCTTTACATCCACATCCCGTGGTGCATCAAAAAATGCCCGTATTGCGACTTTAATTCCCACAGCCTGAAAAACGGATTGCCCGAAGCCGCCTATATCGACGCGCTGCTGACCGACTTGCAGCTCGAATTGCCCAATATTTGGGGCAGGCCGGTGGAAACGATCTTTTTCGGCGGCGGTACGCCCAGCCTGTTTCAGGCGGAATCGATTGACCGTTTATTGAGCGGCGTGCGTTCGCTGTTGCGCTTGCAGCCGGAAGCGGAAATTACCTTGGAAGCCAATCCGGGGACATTTGAAATCGAGAAGTTTCAAGGATTTAAAGACGCAGGCATCACGCGGCTTTCTATTGGTGTACAGAGTTTCAACGACGATATGCTCTCAAGGCTGGGGCGCGTCCACAACGGCAAGGAAGCCTTAACCGCTATCGATACCGCCTTGAAATTATTTGATAAAGTCAATATCGACTTGATGTATGCCCTGCCGAACCAAACCGTTCAGACGGCATTGGACGACGTACAAACCGCTATCGCTACGGGCGCGACCCACATCAGCGCGTATCATCTGACGATGGAACCGAACACGCCGTTCGGTCATACGCCGCCGAAAGGTTTGCCGCAAGACGAAGCCGCCCTCGACATCGAAGACGCGGTACACGGCGCGCTGGAAAGCGCGGGTTTTGTCCACTACGAAACATCGGCTTTTGCGAAACCAGCCATGCAGTGCCGCCACAATTTGAACTACTGGCAGTTCGGCGATTATTTAGGCATAGGCGCGGGCGCGCACGGCAAAATTTCCTATCCCGACCGCATCGAGCGCACCGTCCGCCGCCGCCACCCCAACGACTACCTCGCCTTAATGCAAAACCGACCGAGCGAAGCCGTCGAACGCAAAACCGTCGCCGCCGAAGATTTGCCGTTTGAGTTCATGATGAACGCCCTGCGCCTGACCGACGGCGTACCCGCCGCGATGTTGCAGGAACGCACGGGCGTACCGAGTGCCAAAATCATGGCGCAAATCGAAACAGCAAGGCAAAAAGGCCTGCTGGAAACCGACCCCGCCGTATTCCGCCCGACCGAAAAAGGACGCTTGTTTTTAAACGATTTGCTGCAATGTTTTTTATAGTGGATTAACAAAAACCAGTACGGCGTTGCCTCGCCTTAGCTCAAAGAGAACGATTCTCTAAGGTGCTGAAGCACCAAGTGAGTCGGTTCCGTACCATCTGTACTGTCTGCGGCTTCGTCGCCTTGTCCTGATTTAAATTTAATCCACTATATAAGCGCAAACAAATCGGCGGCCGCCCGGGAAAACCCGCCCCGAACGCGTCCGGAAAATATGCTTATCGATGGAAAACGCAGCCGCATCCCCCGCCGGGCGTTTCAGACGGCACAGCCGCCGCCGGAAATGTCCGACGCTTAAGGCACAGACGCACACAAAAAACCGTATGCCTGCACCTGCAACAATCCGACAGATACCGCTGTTTTTTCCAAACCGTTTGCAAGTTTCACCCATCCGCCGCGTGATGCCGCCACCACCATTTAAAGGCAACGCGCGGGTTAACGGCTTTGCCGTCGGCAAAGCAGCCGGATACCGCTACGTATCTTGAAGTATTGAAAATATTACGATGCAAAAAGAAAATTTAAGTATAATACAGCAGGATTCTTTAACGGATTCTTAACAATTTTTCTAACTGACCATAAAGGAACCAAAATATGAAAAAAGCACTTGCCACACTGATTGCCCTCGCTATCCCGGCCGCCGCACTGGCGGAAGGCGCATCCGGCTTTTACGTCCAAGCCGATGCCGCACACGCAAAAGCCTCAAGCTCTTTAGGTTCTGCCAAAGGCTTCAGCCCGCGCATCTCCGCAGGCTACCGCATCAACGACCTCCGCTTCGCCGTCGATTACACGCGCTACAAAAACTATAAAGCCCCATCCACCGATTTCAAACTTTACAGCATCGGCGCGTCCGCCATTTATGACTTCGACACCCAATCGCCCGTCAAACCGTATCTCGGCGCGCGCTTGAGCCTCAACCGCGCCTCCGTCGACTTGGGCGGCAGCGACAGCTTCAGCCAAACCTCCACCGGCCTCGGCGTATTGGCGGGCGTAAGCTATGCCGTTACCCCGAATGTCGATTTGGATGCCGGCTACCGCTACAACTACATCGGCAAAGTCAACACTGTCAAAAACGTCCGTTCCGGCGAACTGTCCGCCGGTGTGCGCGTCAAATTCTGATATGCGCCTTATTCTGCAAACCGCCGAGCCTTCGGCGGTTTTGTTTTCTGCCACCGCAACTACACAAGCCGGCGGTTTTGTACGATAATCCCGAATGCTGCGGCTTCTGCCGCCCTATTTTTTGAGGAATCCGAAATGTCCAAAACCATCATCCACACCGACAAAGCCCCCGCCGCCATCGGCGCGTACAGCCAAGCCGTCCGAGCAGGCGACACCGTTTACATGAGCGGTCAAATCCCCCTCGATCCCGCCACGATGACCGTCGTCGGCAACGGCGATTTCCGCGCCGAAGCGCGCCAAGTGTTCCAAAACCTGCAAGCCGTCGCCGAAGCGGCAGGCGGCACGCTGGCCGACATCGTCAAACTCAACGCCTACCTGACCGACTTGGGCAATTTTGCCGTCTTCAACGAAGTGATGGCGGAATTTATTGCCGAGCCCTTCCCCGCCCGCGCCGCCGTCGGCGTTGCCTCCCTGCCAAAAGGCGTGCAGGTCGAAGCCGAAGCCGTCCTCGTTTTGAACGCATAATTCCACGTTCGGACTGCATGATATTTCAAAACCATGCCGTCCGAACCGCAACACTTTCCCACTTCACAACATCTGCAATGGCACATTACGCAATCGGCGACATACAAGGCTGTTTCGACGAACTGACCGCGCTGCTCGGCAAAATCGGTTTCAACCACGGCACGGACACCCTCTGGCTGACGGGCGACATCGTCAACCGCGGCCCGAAATCCCTCGAAACGCTGCAATTCTGCATCCGGCACGAAAACAGCGTGCAAATCGTCCTCGGCAACCACGACCTGCACCTGCTCGCTGTCGGCTGCGGCGAAGGCGCGCCCAAACGCAGCGACACAATCGAACCCATACTCAAACACCCCGACGGAAAAAAAATGCTCGACTGGCTGCGTGCGCAACCGCTGTTGATACGCGAGGGCAGCCGCGTGATGGTACACGCCGGCATCCTGCCGCAATGGCGCATCGCCAAAGCCGAATCGCTCGCTAGAGAAGCCGAAGCCGAACTGCGCGGCAAAAAATACGTCAAATTCTTCTCCAAAATGTACGGCAACAAACCGGCCGCGTGGGACGAAGGTTTGGAAGGCTATGCCCGCCTGCGCTTCATCGTCAACGCCTTCACGCGGATGCGCGCCCTGACCTTTAAAAACGAACTGGATTTCGACTACAAATCCACAGTGAAAAAAATGCCGCCTTACCTGCGCCCGTGGTTCAAAGCCCCCGACCGGCAAAACCTCGACCGCACCATCATCTTCGGACACTGGTCCTCGCTGGGCTACACGAATGCCGACAACGTCATCTCGCTGGACACCGGCGCGCTGTGGGGCGGACAGCTGACCGCCGTCAACCTCGAAACGGAAGAAATTACCCAAGTCCAAGCCGCCGGCGGCATAGACTGGAAAAGCTTCGCAAAATAACGGACCGCCCCACTATGCACAAAATCCTGCCCATCGCCCACGTCCTCTCCCGACTGGGTATGCTGTTTTCCTTTATCCTGCTGATACCCGCCGCCCTCTCCTACGCCTTTTCGGACGGCGCGTACACCGCCTTCGCCACCACCGCGACCGTTACCCTTTCCGGCTCGTGCATCGTCCGGCTCGCCACCCTCCGGTTCAGGCGCGAACTGCGCCCGCGCGACGGCTTCACCCTCGTCCTGATGTTGTGGCTGGCGTTTGCCGCTATGGCGGCGATGCCGATGTACCTGTATTTCCCGAATATGGGCTTTACCGACGCATTTTTTGAATCGATGTCGGGACTGACCACCACCGGCGCGACCGTCATCCCCCACGTCGACGGGCTCGCCCCCTCCGTCAACTTTTGGCGGCATATGCTCAACTGGCTGGGCGGGATGGGCATCATCGTCCTTGCCGTCGCCATCCTGCCTATGCTCGGCGTAGGCGGCACGCAGTTATTCAAAGCCGAAATCCCCGGCATTGACAAAGAAAGCAAAATGTCGCCGCGCATTTCCCAAGTGGCGAAAAAACTTTGGTTCGGCTACACCCTGATCACCATCCTCGCGGCAGCCTGCCTGCATTTTGCCGGGATGGGCTGGTTCGATGCCGTCTGTCACGCGATGGCGACCCTCTCGCTGGGCGGGTTTTCCACCCACGATGCCAGCATAGCTTATTACAACTCCCCCCTCATCGAAGCGGTCATCATCGTTTTCACCATTGTCGGCGGCATCAATTTTGCCAACCATTTCGCCGCCCTCAACAGCCGCAGCCTCAAAACCTATTGGAAAGACGAAGAATGCCGGACGATGCTGCTGCTGCTCTCCGGCAGCATCCTTGCCGCCGCCCTGTACCTGTGGCACACCGGCTATTACGCCGGTTTTACCGAATCCCTGCGCTACACCGCCTTCAACTTCGTCTCCATCGGACTGGCAAACGGGCTGGCCAACACCGACTTCGCACAATGGCCGCTCCTGATTTCCCTGTGGATGTTTTTCCTCGCCAACATCCTCGCCAACTCCGGCTCGACCGGCGGCGGCATCAAAACCATACGCGCCCTCGTCCTGTTCAAATTCAGCCTGCGCGAAATGATGGTGCTGCTGCACCCCAAAGCCGTCCGCACCGTCAAAATCAGCGGCAAGGCCATACCCGACCGCCTCGCGCTGACCGTTATGTCCTTCATCTTCATCTACTTTATGACCGTCGTCCTCTTCAGCTTCCTGCTGATGGCGAGCGGTATGGAATTTACCACCGCCTTCACCGCCGTCATCGCCTGCATCACCAACGCCGGCCCCGGCCTGGGCGAAGTCGGGCCCGCCGGCAATTACGCCGGTTTGGACGTGATGCAGAAATGGATCTGCGTTACCGCCATGCTCTTGGGCAGGCTGGAAATCTTCACCGTCTTCATCCTCTTCACCCCCGCCTACTGGAAGAAATAAAAAATGCCGTCTGAAAACTTTTCAGACGGCATATTGTCTTTTAAAAAAGCGGAAGCTCTACAAAAGGAAAGAAATGCTGAAACCTCTGATAAATTTCAGGATATTTCTCTAAGGCTTTTAATGCTTTTTCTTTTGAAATAGGCGGATCATAGACATCTATCCCCCTTAAGAAGGCAATGCCCGTTAATGCATTTTTTTGATCATTTGAAATGTAACCATAATTAACGACTCCAATTACATCATAAATTTCCCCTATACTCTTATCAAAATCAATCAAATCAAAAATATACAATGGAATTGTATCAATAGGAGTATCTCTGACAACTATATCCAACCATAATTTAAATTCAGAAAGATTAATAGCATCATAGAACATACAGACTATTGCAAATCCTAAATCTTCACAATTTTCTTTACTAGGGCGTGTCCCTAATTTGAATAAGCCCAA
>NZ_KV815410.1:0-8858 GCF_001814225.1 Neisseria sp. HMSC070F02
TAGGGAAAGTTGCACTTCAAATGCGAATCCGCCGACCTCTTTCAGTTACAGCAGCTTGATCCCTTTCCCTTATCCAACGGGGGGAAGGCTAGGATAGGGTGGCTTGCAAATATACAGAACAAGGGACAAGAGCCACCCTCTCTCCAACCCTCTCCCTCCGTACGGGAGGGGGTGGATTCTCGCGGGCGAAGCCCACGCTACGGTTAGCCTTTACCCCAGCACAAACAATTCCCGCCCGTGCGCCTTCAGCCAACTTTTAGCATTGTCGGTATGCGGCGTCAGCGTGTTCACCAAATGCCAAAAGCGCGGACTGTGGTCGGGGTGGCGGAGGTGGCAGAGTTCGTGGATGCAGACATAGTCGGCGACGTATTCGGGCGTGCCGATCAGCCGCCAGTTGAGGCGGATGCCGGTGTGCGGGCGGCATACGCCCCAAAAGGTTTTGGCGTTGCTCAGGTCTGTGGCGGTGGGCGTCAGTCCTGTTTCGGCTGCGTGTTTTTCAAGGCGGGGCAGCAGGTATTCGCGGGCGCGTTCGTTCAACAGGCGGCGCAGGTGGTCGATTTGTGCGGCGGTTTCTTTTCGGGGAAGCAGGATTTCAGACGACGTGATACGGATATGGCTTTGGCTGTGGGTATCCAGCTTGGTCTTTATTCCCCGATACCAAATCCACTCGGGTAAGTTTGGGTGGGAAACAGGATGCACGGGCGTTTTGGCAAGCGTGTTCCGCAAAATCGTTTCGTTTGCCGCCAGCCAGTTTGCTAACGCGTGGTCTTGAAAAAAGGGTGGGACGTTGATGCTGACCGTCTGCATATTGACGGGGCGCAGAATCAGATTTTTCTTGGCACTGCGTTTGAGTTCGATTTCGATGCACAAGCCGTCGGAAAGAGTATAGGTGAAGCGTTTCATAGTTGTGAATAGGTTTCAGACCGGATACATCGTCTGAAACAGGAATTTTCCATATCAGGCGGCAAACTTCGGATAATATACAAAATCAAACATCTGCGCTACAAGGTTCAGCCGAACAAGCCGCCGATATATTTGCTGATGGTGATGGCGCTGAGTACTGCCATCAAACCGACCACAATCACGCCGGAAACGGTGAGCCACAGCGGGTGTTTGTAGTCGCCGACAATTTTGGTTTTGTAGGCGGCAATCAGAATCAGACCGAGGGAAATCGGTAAAATCAGGCCGTTTAATGCGCCTACGAACACCAGCACCTGCGCCGGTTTGCCGATGGTGGAAAATACGGCGGTGGACACGGCGATAAAGGCAATAATCCATTTGTTTTTATTGCGTTCGATAGACGGGCTGAGACCGGAGAAGAACGACACCGAAGTATAAGCCGCACCAATCACCGAAGTAATCGAAGCCGCCCAAATCACCACGCCGAAAATCAGCAGGCCGATGTATCCCGCCGCATATTCAAACGGTGTGGAAGCAGGGTTGTCGGGATTGAGCTGTACGCCTTGGCTGACCACGCCCAAAACCGCCAAAAACAATACAATCCGCATAATCGAGGCAATCAGGATCGCCCGCACCGAGCTTTGGCTCACTTCCGGCAACGCCGATTTGCCTTTGATACCTGCGTCCAGCAGACGGTGCGCACCGGCGAAGGTGATGTAGCCGCCGACCGTGCCGCCCACCAGTGTAACAATCGCCATTGCATCGAGTTTTTCCGGCATAAAGGTATGCACGGCGGCATCTGCCAGCGGCGGATTCGCCTGCCATGCCACATAAACCGTCAGCGCAATCATTACGAAACCCATCACTTGGGCGAATTTGTCCATCACTTTGCCTGCTTCTTTAAACAGAAACACACCGATGGCAATCACGCCGCTGATCACGGCACCGGTTTCCGGCGACAGTCCGGTCAGCAGGTTCAGACCCAAGCCTGCGCCGCCGACGTTGCCAATATTGAACGCCAAACCGCCCATCACAATCAGCACAGCCAAGAAATAGCCTGCGCCGGGCAAGACCTGATTGGCAATATCCTGCGCCTGTTTTTCGGAAACGGCGACAATCCGCCAAATATTGAGCTGCGCCCCGATGTCGAGCAGAATCGAGAGCAGAATCACAAAGCCGAAACTTGCCGCCAGTGCTTGGGTGAAGGTGGCGGTTTGGGTCAGAAAGCCCGGGCCGATGGCGGAAGTCGCCATCAGGAATGCAGCGCCGATTAAGGCATTTCTGCGGTTTTTTTGATCAGACATAATCGCTTATCCTCTATAAAATTGGTTGTTGCTGTGTTTGGGCGAAACCTGCGGTTTTAGCTACGCAGAAACTCGCTTTGCTCGTTTTGGCGAAACCTGCGGTTTTCAGACGGCCTATGAACTGTTTTTCAAGCAGAAACTTTGATGCCTGCCGCCAGTAGTTCCTGCCGGATTTTTTCGGCAAACACCACGGCGTGCGGCCCGTCTCCGTGCAGACAGATGCTGTCGGCTTGCACGGCAACCAGGCTGCCGTCCACTGCTTTGACCTGCCCGTCCCGCACCATCTGCAATACTTGGGCGATGGCTTCTTCGTCGCTGTCCACCTGCGCATCGGGGCGGCTGCGGGGAACCAGCGTACCGTCGGGCATATAGCGGCGGTCGGCGAATACTTCGGAAATCACACCCAAGCCTGCGGCTTTTCCGGCTTCCAAGAGCAGGCTGCCGGAAAGTGCCATCAATTTCAATTTCGGGTCGAAATCCGCCACAATTCGGGCAACGGTATCCGCCAGCGCACGGTTTTTCGCCGCTTGATTGTACATTGCGCCGTGAGGTTTGACATAAGCCATTTCCAAACCCTGATCACGGCACAAGGCCTGCAATGCGCCCAACTGGTAATTCAGACACGCCCGCAAATCGGCTTCGGACAGATTCATTTCGGTACGGCCGAAGTTTTCCCGATCGGGATAGCCGGGGTGTGCTCCGATGCGCACGCCGTTTTGTTGGGCATACGCCAATGCCGCCCGAATATCGGCAATGCTGCCGGCGTGTTGGGCGCAGGCGATGTTGGCCGAAGTAATCAGCTGCAACAAGGCTTCGTCGCTGCCGCAGCCTTCGGCGAGATCGGCGTTTAAATCAACCTGCTTCATGGGTGATTCTCCGTATTTGGTTCAGATAGACTTGGTTTTTGCGCCGCAGGGCGGTGGCTTCTTTCAAGCCGATTATTTTGAATTTGACTTTGCTGCCGAAGCGCACCTGTGCCAGCCTGCCCAAATCGGCGGCGGCAACGGTAGCGATTTTCGGATAACCGCCGGTGGTTTGCGCATCGGCCAGCAGGATAATCGGTTTGCCGCCGGGCGGCACCTGCACGGTTCCTGCCTGAACAGCGTGGGACAGCATTTCCAAAGGTTGCGACAGGGTCAGCGGCTGTCCGTCGAAGCGGTAGCCCATGCGGTTGCTATCGCTTTGCAGCGTCCACGTTTCCCGTTCCAGATTCAGACGCCCTTTTTCACTGAAAGCGGCATATTCCGACGAAGGAACAAGGTGGACGGTATCGGTAAACGGTATCGGGGCAATGCCGACTTTGGACAATTCCTGCGCACCTTTGCCGATGGGGAGACAATCACCTTTTTGCAGCATTCTGCCCTGATGGCCGCCGAAACCGGCTTTCAGGTCGGTGCTTCTCGAACCCATCACTTCCGGCACATCAAATCCGCCCGCCACGCACACATAGCCGTACATGCCCTGCACGGCACGCACCATTTTCAAGGTCTGCCCTTTGCGGGCGGTATAACGCCAATACGAATAGACCGGTTCGCCGTCCAATTCCGCCTGATACACGGCACCGGTGAGACAAAACGGCGTATCCCGTTCAAACACCAGCATTATCCCGCCCAAAGCGATTTCGATTGCGGCCGTGCCTTCGTCGTTGCCCAATAAAATATTACCCGCCGCCAAAGCAACCGTGTCCATCGCACCGGCATGACCGATGCCGTAACGCCGGTGTCCGTAGCGTCCAGTATCCTGAATATGCGCCGGTGCCTGCACTGCCGAAACGTGAATCATGGCTCAATCCTTTCTGCAACAAAGCGGACTTGGTCACCCGCCGCCAGCAGGGTCGGCGGATTCAAATCGGCTCGGAACAAGGGTAATTCGGTTCTGCCGATAATCTGCCAGCCGCCGGGCGAAGCGAACGGATACACACCGGTCTGACTGCCGCCGATACCGACCGAACCGGCAGGAACGGACGTTCTCGGCACGGCACGGCGGGGCGTGTGCAATGCTTCGGGCAAGCCGCCCAGATAAGGGAAACCGGGCTGGAAGCCCATCATAAATACGGTATAAGTTTGCGCCGTATGGCGGCGGACGATTTCGGAAATAACCGTCTGATGGAAAGCAGCGACTTCCGCCAAATCCGGGCCGTATTCGCCGCCGTAGCAGACGGGAATTTCCACCAGTTTGCCCTGATGGTCTGTAACGGCGGTGTGTTCCCACACATATTGCAATTCATCGGCAAGCGTCGCCAAATCGGTATCGAAACGGGTGAACACGGTCAGATTGTTCATGCCGACCACCACTTCCTCAATCCTGTCGTGCTGCCCGAGCGCAGCGGCAAACGCCCACAACTTTTGCTGTTTGCCCAGTTCGGAAGGCGCATTCAGTCGGCAGACCAAAGCGGATTCGCTGATTGGTGTGATCTCTATTCTCATTTGTTGTTCATTTTGGTTATGTTTTAATGAATCTATATGCAGGGGCGGCGGTTTGTCAATATCTTCTGTGCTGCATCATCAAACCGTCGATTGGAAAAGTGCTGCCCTGCCGCTGCACTTTTTCAGACGACCTTAAACCGTTTCTATTAAAATAGCGCATTCCACTTTTCAGACGGCATCCTTATGTTTCCCGACCAATCCGCCCCCAACCTGCTGCAAGGCTTGAATCCCGAACAACTCTCCGCCGTGACCTGGCCGCCGCAATCCGCACTTGTGCTGGCGGGCGCGGGCAGCGGCAAAACGCGCGTGCTGACCACGCGCATCGCATGGCTGTTGCAAACCGGTCAGGCAAGCGTGCACAGCATTATGGCGGTAACGTTTACCAACAAAGCCGCCAAAGAAATGCAAACCCGACTCGGCGCGATGATTCCCATCAACGTCCGCGCCATGTGGCTCGGCACGTTCCACGGTCTCTGCCACCGCTTTTTGCGCCTGCACCACCGCGACGCCGGTCTGCCGTCTTCCTTTCAAATCCTCGACGGCGGCGACCAGCTTTCCCTCATCAAACGCCTGCTCAAAAGCCTCAACATCGCCGAAGAAATCATCGCGCCGCGTTCGCTGCAAGGCTTTATCAACGCGCAAAAAGAATCCGGCTTGCGCGCTTCCGTCTTGAGCGCGCCCGACCCGCACACAAGCCGCATGATCGAATGCTACGCCGAATACGACAAAATCTGCCAACGCGAAGGCGTGGTCGATTTTGCCGAACTCATGCTCCGCAGCTACGAAATGCTGCAAAGCAACGAAATCCTGCGCCAACACTACCAAAACCGCTTCAATCACATTCTGGTCGACGAATTCCAAGACACCAACAAACTGCAATACGCCTGGCTCAAACTCATGGCGGGCGGCAACGCGGCGGTATTTGCCGTCGGCGACGACGACCAAAGCATCTACCGTTTCCGTGGCGCAAACGTTGGCAATATGACCGCGCTGATGGAAGAATTCCACATCGACGCGCCCGTCAAACTCGAACAAAACTACCGCTCCGTCGGCAACATCCTCGCCGCCGCCAACGCCGTTATCGAAAACAACGACGAACGCCTCGGCAAAAACCTGCGCACCGACGCCGAAGCAGGCGACAAAATCCGCTACTACTCCGCCTTTACCGACCTCGAAGAAGCCCGGTTCATCGTGGACGAAACCAAAGCCCTCGAACGCGAAGGCTGGGATTTGGACGAAATCGCCGTCCTCTACCGCAGCAACGCCCAATCGCGCGTCATCGAACAAAGCCTGTTCCGCAGCGGCATCCCCTACAAAATCTACGGCGGCTTGCGCTTTTACGAACGCCAAGAAATCAAACACGCGCTCGCCTACCTACGCCTCGCCGTCAATCCCGACGACGACAACGCCCTTTTGCGCGTCATCAACTTCCCACCGCGCGGCATCGGCGCACGCACCGTCGAGAACCTTCAGACGGCCTCAAACGAACAAGGCATCACCCTTTGGCAGGCAGCCTGCAACGCCGGCGCGAAAGCCGCCAAAATCGCCGCCTTCGTCCGCCTGATTGAAGCACTGCGCAACCAAGTCGGACAACTGCCCCTGTCCGAAATCATCGTCGGCATCCTCAAAGACAGCGGCCTGACCGAACACTACCGAACCCAAAAAGGCGACAACCAAGACCGCCTCGACAACCTTGACGAACTCGTCAACGCCGCCATCGAGTTCAAACCCGAAGACAGCAACTTTGAAACCCTGCCCGAAAACATTTCAGACGACCCCGCCTTCCCCATCCTCGCTTTCTTGAGCAACGCCACCCTCGAATCCGGCGAAAATCAAGCAGGTGCAGGCGAAAAAGCCGTCCAACTCATGACCGTCCACGCCGCCAAAGGCTTGGAATTCAACGCCGTCTTCCTCACCGGCATGGAAGAAGGCCGCTTCCCCAGCGAAATGAGCCTTGCCGAACGCGGCGGCCTCGAAGAAGAACGCCGCCTCATGTACGTCGCCATCACCCGCGCCCGCAAACGCCTCTACATCACCATGGCACAGCAACGCATGCTGCACGGACAAACCCAATTCGGCATCGTCTCCCGCTTCGTCGAAGAAATCCCACCCGAAGTATTGCACTACCTGTCCGTCAAAAAGCCTGCCTACGACAGTTACGGCAACACGCGTCAAACTGCCACGTTCAAAGACAAAATCATCGACGACTACAAACAGCCGCAAACCTACGCAGGCTTCCGTATCGGACAAAACGTCCGCCACGCCAAATTCGGCACCGGCGTGATTATCGATGCCGCAGATAAAGGCGAATCCGCCCGACTGACCATCAACTTCGGCAAACAGGGCGTGAAAGAGTTGGATACCAAGTTTGCGAAATTGGAAGCGATGTAAATTTGAAATGCAGGCTGGATACTCGTATCCGACAAAAATATTTGACGCGTCTATCGTTTCCGAAAAACCGCTGTTGGAAAATGTCGGATTCGAGAATCCGACCTATGGCAAAAAACTGTAGCAAGGACAAGGCAAAAGGCCGTCTGAATCCGGTAACAACAAATTTTGCCGAAACCTCCGCCGTCATTCCCGCGCAGGCGGGAATCCAGACCTTTCGGCACGGGAACTTATCGGATAAAAGGTTTCTTTAGATTCCACGTTCTAGATTCCCGCCTGCGCGGGAATGACGGACGGTAAAAGCCGGGTATAGATACCTAACCCTTGTTTATAGCTGAAAATCAATAAGGAAGAACATTATGTCCCAAGTTTTTAAAGATTTTGATTTGTCCTCCGTATGGGAATCCGACAGTTGGGCAGATGAAAACTACAAAGAAGCCCCGTTTACCCCTGAAATTTTGGCTGCCGTAGAAAGTGAACTGGGCTATAAATTGCCGCAAAGTTTTATTGAATTGATGGCGGTACAAAACGGCGGAATATTTGTCAAAAACTGTTTTCCGACCACACAGAGAAATTCGTGGGCGAAAGATCATGTGCAAATTTGCGAGGTATCGGGCATCGGCTTTGAAAAAGAAGGGAGTTTGTGCGGCGAAACAGGGCAAAAACTTTGGATGGAAGAATGGGAATATCCGCCCATCGGCGTGTATTTTGCCAACGACCCGTCAGGCGGTCATGCCATGTTTGCCTTGGACTATCGGGAGTGTGGAAAAGACGGCGAGCCGAAAGTGGTGTTTGTCGAGCAAGAATCGGATTTTGAAATCGTCGAACTTGCCCCCGATTTTGAAACCTTTATCCGCAGCTTGCGGCATGAAGATGAGTTTATTGACGAGGAAATATAAAACGGCGGTTGAAAAACCGGAATCATCAAGGGAAAACGGGCGAAATAACGGATAATCGCTTGAATCCGTAAGGAAAACGGTTTGGTGAAACGCGCCATCCAAGACCTTTGCAAAGAAAAACTGTCTCCGACAGCATTGACATTATTAACAGAACTTATCAAGTTTGGAGCTATCTCAAATATAATTCGGTTATCCTTTTGTATCCATTAAATCATATGCTTCAATTAATTGTTGTTCTAGCTCTTGTACCAATTTTGAATTGCGAATTCCTGACACAATCTCAAATTCTTCTGCATCTATGCAAACACCTGCATAAATTTCAATAACAAGGGAACGCAATAATTGAAGCTCTTCTCTTGTTAAAGAAATAATAATGTCATCACCTGTGTAATTGATTATATTCATAATAATTTTATTTTTGTTTGTCAAAGTAAGTTTTGCCTAAGGTTGGTCTAAATGCAGTTCCACCATCTTTTGAATTTGGGTCTCTGATTACAATTGCTCCAGACTTATCATCCCAAATTGCTCTTATGTGTTTGGATTGTAATCTTCGAATTCCCAAGAAAAAAATCGTAATAAGTTTGAAAGTGTCAAATCCCAAGTTTCTTTTGAGCAATATTCTAATATTTTATCAATTTCACTTTTAATAATCTTATGATCAAACTGTTCTAATATTAATGCATTAGACCAAAAAAAACCTTCTTTATTACAATGATGGGAAATCCATTTAGGAGAACAAATGCAAAGTGAAAAAATAGATGAGCCTTGTTCTCCTTCGATTCCGATATCCAAATCTATCCATCTATGGAAATTATCTGGAATTTCGGGGGTAAATTTTTCAAAATCAATATCATATAAATTTATGCTTTTTAAATCCAATTTAATCATTAGGGCTGTCCTAGATAAATAGGGAAATTCAAATTAAGTTAGAATTATCCCTA